>JBOHRM010000085.1:0-4793 GCA_050732715.1 Longimicrobiales bacterium | reverse complement strand
AGCCGGCCGCTCGAGCAGGTCGAGCGCGTGCTGAAGTTCATGGGCTCCGATCGGCCGCCGCCGCCGATCTCGGGGGGCGAGCTCGAGATCGGAGCGCATCACACCAGCGGCGGCAACCCGATGCGCTTCCACAAGGGCGCGCTTCGCCTGCGTCTCGATGACGAGTGGCATGATCGGATGAAACGCCGCGATCGTACGTTCGTCACCGCGCTCACCTGGCCGCTCCTCGCGCGCTACGGCTACTTGCGCGGGACCGTTCGCACTCAATGAACCTCTGCACTCCTGCGTCCTGCGGTATCCGCGGGAACCGGCGGGCACGATCGCGCGCAATGCTCCTCCCTTCGGCCCGGGGAGGGGCAGACGGGCGTGCCTGAGCCGCGCGCTTCGGCTGAGCTGCTCACGTCGGTCGACTCCGAAACGGACGCGTCACGGCTCGGCCCAGCGACGAAAGACTCCGGACTACGTCGCATCCTCCTCTACGGCGCCTCGCGGGGCACCGTCGAGGCCCTGCTGGGACTACGAGGGTTCGTCCTGGCCGCGATCCTCGGACCCGAAGCGTTCGGCGCGTGGGCGCTGTTCCGGCTCGCAACACGTTACGCCGGGCTCAGCGCCATGGGCGTGCACCGCGGGCTCGAGTACGAGATCGTCCATGCCCGCGCGGCCGAGGACCCGGCCGATCCACGTCGCGCCGAGTTGGCCGGACGCACCGCGCTCGGCTTCGTGCTCCTCGTGTTCGGCGCACTCGCCGCGGTCGCGATCGCCGGATCGTTCATCACCGATGACGCGCGCCTCGCCGCAGGCATGCGCGCGTTCGCCGCCGGCACGCTGAGCGAGCAAGTCTGGCTATACTTGGTGACGAGCCTGCGCGCGCACGGCGAGCTGCGCCGCTTCGCGGTCAACGAACTCTGGAACGCGGTCGCGCAGCTCGTGCTGACCAGCGCACTCGCCACGGCCGTGGGGCTGACCGGCGCCTACGCCGGCTTCGTGCTGGCCGGGGTATTCAGCGTCATCCTGCTCGCCGGCCGTGTGCCGCTACGGCCTGGCCTGTCCATCGAGCGGCTGCGCCGCCTCATGCGCGTCGGTGCGCCCCTCGCCCTCGTCCTCGCCGCCACCATGATGTTGAACACGGCAGACCGATTCGTCGTCGCAGCCTACGGCGGTACGGCCCTGCTCGGTCAATACGCCTTCGCCGTAGCGATCTCGAGGCTGGCGACATCCGCCGGGATGGCCGTGCGCACCGTGATCTTTCCCCGCGTCTACGAGCGGGCCGCCGGCGCCGGCGCCGCCGCTGCGCTCCGCGAACACATCGACCGCACGCTCGTTCCCTTCGCCATGCTGTTCCCTCCACTGGTCGGTGTCGCCGCGATCGTGATCGGGCCGCCGGTCGCGATGCTGGTTCCGCAGTACCTCGATGCCGTCGCGCCCGCGCGACTGTTCGTCTTCACCGGCGTCACCACCGGTATCGTCAGCCTGACGTCGGTCGGCGTCGTCGCTGCCGGGCGGCAGCGCGCACTGCCGCCGTTTTCGCTGCTCGCCGTGCTGGTGAACGTCGCGCTCTCGACCTTCGCGGTACGCGGCGGGCTCGGCCTGCCCGGCGTCGCCGCGGCAGCGCTGCTCAGTCAAGCCGGCTTCGCGGCGGCATCACTCGTCATCATGGCGCGGTCCGGCGGCCTCGCGGGCACCGGCGCACTGCTCCGCCGCACGCTGCTGCCGCTGTCCTGGTGCGCCGCGATCCTGTTCGGGTTACAACAGATTACCGGAATGTTGACGCCCGTCTCGGCGCTCGCCGGCGCCGGGGCGTTCCTCGTTCTCGCCTCGCCGATCTACCCGGCGATCATCCGTGCGGTACGGAGGGCCCGGAGGTAAGGAGTCACCGATATCGCGACCGTCGTGAATCGATCCGTCCGCTTCACCTCCCTCCCCCGACCGGGGGAGGATCGGCCTCGGGTTCGCCGGATTCGCACGCGGATGGATCGGACGTGACGAAATAGCTGCGGTAGTTGGGTGATTCAGGGTCGGTGCAGCCGGCAAGGTTGAGCAGCTCGATCTTGCGGAAATCGATCGGCGCGGTCTCCGCCTGCAACGCGATATAACCTTCCGCGAGCAGCTTGCTTTCCTGGAAGACCGCCGGGTCGAAGTTCGATACGCTGCCGCCGCCGATCTGCGGCTGTGTGTACGTCATGACGGTGTCGCCGTTGACGATGTGTTTCACGATCGAGTCGCCCAGCACCATCGTCTCGACACGGACCCACTGGTCGCCGTCGTACGTCTCCGAGCTCGAGTTCACGCAATGGGGCGTGAACAGCTCACCGTCCATCACCACGTTCGTGCCCGGCGTACACAGGTTCGCCGTCGAGCGTGGCCCTTCACCCAGCCCACCCAGCAGCTGGACCTCGATCGAGATCGGGAAATCCTGATCGACGCCCATGCTCGCCGCCGACTGCGAGTGCACCATGACGCCGTTTGTTGCGCCGCGCCCAGCCCGGTCCACCCGTAACCTGCTCACCCACGAAACGATACTCGGCGGCCACGATATAGTGCGAGAACGGCTGATCGTAGAAGATGTGCCCGAACTCGCCGTTGAAGCCCTCCCACTGGTCGTAGCGGACCTTCAAGAGCCCGTCCTCGACCCTGAACGTCTCGTTCAGGTTGTCATTCAGCTCACGCCCCGTGAACTTGATGTCCCAGCCCGTCAGGTCGCGCCCGTTGAACAACTGGACCCAATCATCCGCGACCGGCCCCTCTTGCGCAGCCACAGCGCCGGCGGATACGAGGAGCCCGACAGCCGGAACGTGCAACCAGAACGGGCGCGCAGTGCCGCGCTGTCCCAGGACGCGGCGGTCGGCGGCGCCGCACTCACCCATTTCGCCGAGATCGTCAGTCTCCAGCATCATCGACCCCTGATCGACACCCGTCACACTTAGCCGAGCCGAAGATACCGACGACGCTCCGCACCAGCAACATTGGCTCGTCCTCCGTTGTCCACTGACGGACCGAGTCCTGCAAGAGCGGTTGACCGGCGGAGCGTTGGTTGGCCGGAGACGCATCGGCCGACGCTCATCGGCCCGACGAGAAGTCATGGGGCCGTTGGCATATCGGCCCTTTGGCCGGTTGACCCGCCTCGACGAACGCCGCGATGATGCGAACGTATCTTCGCCGCGTGAGGTCCTGATGAGCCGACCATTTCACCGCCCCGTCTCCGTTGCGCTGATCGCACTCGCGTGCGCGTGTGCCAGCGCGCGAAGCTCCGAGTTGGCGTTGGCCGCTCCGGACTCCGGTTTCGCCGAGCTTATCGAGCGGCTCTCCGAGACCGGCGGCTTCTTCCCGAGTGACAACCTCGTCTCGAACGAGACGTCGTATCTCCACATCATGGGGGTGCTGAAGAAGCTCGGCGTCAGCGGCGGTGCGTACATCGGCGTAGGCCCCGATCAGAATTTCACGTACATCGCGCATGTGCGGCCGGAGATGGCGTTCATCATCGATATCCGGCGCGACAACATGCTGCACCACCTGATGTTCAAGGCGCTGTTCGAGAACGCACGCAACCGCATCGAATATCTCAGCATGCTGGTCGGGCGGCCGCCGCCCAGGGGCCTCAGCCGCTGGGACGGCGCCAGCATCAGGAAGATCGTCGACTACATCGATGCCACGCCGGCGGATTCTCAGCGATTCGAGCGCACCGCCGAGCTCGTTCGCACCACGATCGAGGGACTCGGCGTCAAGCTGACGGAGCACGACTACCGCACGATCAAACAGATTCACCGCGCGTTCCGCGACCGCGGGCTCGACATCCAGTATTCGTGGGGCAGCCGCTACCCGACGTACCGCCAGCTGTTGCTCGAGACCGACCTCGAGGGCAATCTCGGCCACTACCTCGCCAGCGAGGAGAGCTTCCGCTTCATCAAAGAGCTGCAACGGCGGAACCGCATTATCCCCGTCGTCGGAGACCTGAGCGGACCGCACGCGCTCGCGGCGATCGGCATCGAGATCGAGAAGCGCGACCTGACCATCTCCGCGTTCTACGCCTCGAACGTCGAGCAGTACCTCATGCGCGGCTCGGCTTTCCAACAGTTCGCCAAGACCATGACCGGCATGCCGTACGACGAGCGCAGCATCATCATCCGCAGCTACTTTGGGCGGTGGGGCGGCCACGTCAACGCAAAGGCCGGACACCTTTCGACGCAACTGCTCGAACGCTTCGAGGATTTCGTCGCCGAAACGGAGGCGGGCGGGTACCGCAGCTACACGGATCTAGTGACAAAAAACGTCCTACCCCCCCGCCCCTGAAGCACGAAAGCAAGCACGACCACGTAAACGTAAGCCCACGTAGTAAAGTTGTAGAGCGATCGCGCCGAAGCGCCTCGTCTCGCGGCCCTGACACGTACACCTACACGTACACCTACACGTAAACGTAAACTTACACTTGCCCATGCCCGTACACCTACACCTACACGTACACGTACACGTACACGTACACCTACACCTACACCTACACCTACACCTGAACCTAGCCGTTCAAGGGCGTAGCGGAACGGGAATGGGCACCGTGCGAGCGCACTGGCATGCGCAAAAGCATGTCCTATGTTTAGGTGGTGGTTCAGGTGTAGGTTTAAATACGGGCTCAGGGCTCGGGGATACAGCGGCGCCCTACCGATCGTGCCGCGGGGCCTGAGCGGAGCGACCAACGAGATGGGACCAACGAACTCGCGGCCGGCCGAGCTTGCGCTGCCCGTCGCTTCACTGGCGGCGCTGCGACGGGCACTCGCCGAAGCCGTCGGCGCCGACGGCGCGGC
>JBOHRM010000084.1:0-3470 GCA_050732715.1 Longimicrobiales bacterium | reverse complement strand
GTACCGACGTGCCCCGTCAGGCCGGGCGCCGACCGCCCCGGCTGCCGATCGCTCTGATCGCCCGAGACCAGCGGTCGCCTTGCGCGGCCCGATCCCGGCCGGCTAAATCTCCGCTGCGAATCGCTGCGGATCCTGATCACTCGACCGGGTGGAGCCTCTCATGAAGCGACGTGATTTCCTCGTGCGGTCCGCGGTACTCGGCGCCGGCGTGGGCGCGGGCTTCACGGTCGATGTTGACCGGTTGCTGGCGCGCCCAGCGCGTCGTGATGATTTCCGCTTCGACGCGGCGCAGCGCGATCTGGCGATGCGCGCGCTGGATGCGGCCCGCGCGGCGGGCGCGTCCTATGTCGATGTCCGCATCAACCGCAATCGCAATCAGGGCATTTCGACGCGTGAGCGCCAGACCACCGGGCTATCGGACAACGAGACCATGGGTATCGGCGTGCGTGTCATCGCCGGCGGCTCGTGGGGTTTCGCCGCGACCGCTCGGCTGACGAACGAGGATGTCGATCGCACGGCGCAGCAGGCGGTTGCGCAGGCGCGCGCGAACGCGCGCACTCAGCGCCGGCCGCTCGAGCTCGCACCTACGGAAACGTACCCGGATGCCGAGTGGCGCACACCCATTGAGATCGACCCGTTCGAGATCGCGATCGAGGACAAGGTCGATCTGCTGCTGCGCGCGAACGAGGCTGCGCTCGGCGTGGCGGGTGCGCGTTTCGTGACGTCATCGCTCTTCTTCTTACGCGAGGACCGTTTCTTCGCGAGCAGCGAGGGCACGGTCACGGATCAGACGATCCATCGCGCTAGTGTGAACATGAACGTCACAGCCGTCGCCGACGACGGCTCGGACTTCCAGTCGCGCAGCGCCACGGACATCGCGCCTCGCTCGCTCGGCTGGGAGTATGTGCTCGACGCTGACCTGGTCGGCAACGCCCCGAAATGGGCGGAGGAGGCCGTCCAGAAGTTGTCGGCGCAGTCCGTCCAACCCGGACGCTATGACCTGGTCCTGCTGCCGTCGCACCTCTGGCTCACCGTCCACGAATCGATCGCGCACCCGACGGAGCTGGATCGCATCTTCGGCTACGAAGCGAACTACGCGGGCACGAGCTTCATCTACCCGCTCGAGGAGTATCTCGGCAAATTCCGCTACGGTCCCGAGTTCATGAACATCCAGGGCGAGCGGTCGTCGCCCGGCAGTCTCTCGACCATCGGCTACGACGATGAGGGCGTCCGCCCGCGCGACTATCTCATCGTCAAGGACGGCATCCTGTGGGACCTCCAGACCACGCGCGAACAGGCGCCGTGGCTTGCCGATTGGTACCGCCAGATCGGCGAGGACGTGCGCTCGCACGGCTGCTCGTACGCGCAGTCCTGGGCCGACATCCAGTTCCAACGGATGCCGAACATCAATCTGCTGCCGCACCCGGACCGCGATGTCCAGCTCGACGAGCTGATCGACGGTGTAGAGAACGGCATCCTGATCGACGGCAGCGGCTCGTTCTCGATCGATCAGCAGCGTTACAACGCGCAGTTCGGCGGCCAAGTCTTCCACGAGATACGGAACGGCCGCATCGCGGGGATGCTCAAGGATGTCGCGTACCAGATCCGCACGCCCGAATTCTGGAACTCGATGGACCTGATCGGCGGACCCAGCACGTACTGGACGGGCGGCTCGTTCGGCGATGGCAAGGGCCAGCCGGCACAGAGCAACGCCATCTCGCACGGCTGTCCGCCGTCACGCCACCGCCAGGTCAATGTCATCAACACCGGACGGAGCGCTTGACCATGCCTGCCGAATATCTCTCGCGAGACGAAGCGCACGCGCTCGCCGAGCGTGCGCTATCGTTCTCGAGCGCCGAACAGGCCCGCGTCACGATCAACAGCTCGAGCGCCGGCAACACCCGGTTCGCCGTGAATCAGATCAGCACGTCCGGCGAGGTCACGAACACGACGGTCACGATCACGAGCGCGATCGGCCGCCGCGTCGCGTCTTCGAGCACGAATCGATTGGAGGACGAGTCGCTGCGCGCGGCGGTCGAGACGAGCGAGCGGCTCGCCCGGTTGTCGCCCGAAGACCCCGAGTACCTCGGCGAGCTCGAGCCGATCGCGGTGCCCGAGCAGGATGGGGTTGTCGAGAGCACGGCCAACCTCTCGCCCGACGCGCGGGCCGCCGCCGTCGCCGAGGTCACCGGCCCGGCCGCCCAGCGTGACCTCGTGTCGACCGGCTTCCTCATCCATGCCACCGGCTCGACGGCGGTCTTGAACTCGAAGGGTCACTTCGCGTACCGCGCCCAGTCGAACGCCAACTTCACCACGACCGTGCGCACGCCGGACGGCACCGGCTCGGGTTGGGCGGGCACGGGGCTGTTCGACTGGAACGAGCTGGACGCGCGGCGTCTCGCCGAGACCGCGATCGACAAGGCCGTCCGTTCGCGCGAGCCGCGCGCCGTCGAGCCGGGCCGCTGGACCACGATCCTCGAACCGACCGCGGTCGCGAACATGGTCGGGTTGATGATGTCCGCGCTCTCGGCACGCAGCGCCGACGAGGGCCGCTCCTATTTCGCGCGGCCCGAAGGTAGCAATGCGATCGGCGAGAAGTTCCTCGATGACCGTGTCACGATCTGGTCCGATCCGACGGACCCGCGTCTGCTCTCGACTCCGTTCAACGGCGAGGGGCTGCCCAATCGGCGGGAGGTCTGGGTCGAGAACGGCACCCTGAATAACCTCGTCTATGACCGGTTCTGGGCGGAGCGCCAGCAGAAGCAGCCGACGGGTTTCGTTTCCGGCTACTCGATGGAGGGCGGCGACGCGTCGCTCGACGAGATGATCGCCTCGACGCAGCGCGGCCTGCTCGTCACGCGGTTCTGGTACATCCGCGGCGTCGATCCGCGCACGATCCTGTTCACGGGCCTCAGCCGCGATGGCACGTTCCTGATCGAGAACGGCAGGGTCAGCTATCCTGTCAAGAATCTGCGCTGGAACGAGTCGCCGGTCTTCATGCTGAACAGCATCGAAGCGATCGGCGCGCCCATGCGCGTCAGCCCGAGCGAGTCGAGCGGGCTCTCGCCCGCGGTGATCGTGCCGCCGCTGAAGGTGCGGGACTTCACGTTCACGTCACTCTCCGACGCGGTGTAGCGAGTCTCAGCGTACGCCGCGCCGGCGGCGCGAGAACCACTCGAGCAGCAGCGAGAGCATCAGGATCCCGAAGAGCGCGGGGACGAGCCGCCGATCGTCGAGCGGGTCCACGCGCACGGACGCGGGCGTCGTCGCGGGACCCAGCGCCGCGATGAATGAAGCCAGCGGCGTCGGCTCGCGCCGATCGGTGACGTCGAGCGAGACACGCGGCACGCGCGGCGCATAAGCGACGCTGCTCACAAGCGACGCCCACCAGTCGCGATGCGCACGAACGGCGTCGTCCTCGGCGCCGGCCATCCGCCAGCGCCAGATGTCGCGATACCCGATCTGGAGCA
>JBOHRM010000083.1:0-6885 GCA_050732715.1 Longimicrobiales bacterium | reverse complement strand
ATACGATGTACCTGTCGATCTACTGGAACACGGGCGGCACGGACGCGCGCATCTTCGAGATCAGCCAGGGCCGCATGGAGGTCCCGCCGTGGCAGGATCTCGAAGCGTACCTCGCGAACTCGCCCGTCCATCACATCGGCAACCTCGACACGCCGATGCTCGTCACGTTCGGCGATGAGGACGGCGCCGTCGACTGGCACCAGGGCATCGTCATGTACAACGCCGCGCGACGGGAAAACAAAGACCTCGTCATGCTCGTCTATGAAGGCGAGAACCACGGACTGTCAAAGAAGCCGAACCAGATCGACTATCACCGCCGCGTCATGGACTGGTTCGACCACTACCTCAAAGGTGAACCCGCACCGCCGTGGATCACCGAGGGCGTCAAGTTCCTCGACAAGGACGATGAGACGCGGCGCACCGTGACGCAACAGCAGCCGGAAGACCGCTGATTAGAAGATCCGATGGCTGAGGGCACTGCGCCTGGTAGGAATTTTCTCGCAAAGACGCGAAGTGCGCAAAGGGAACGCGAAGATCGTTGGCCGAGCGATCTTGGCGTACCCTTGGCGAGCTTGGCGCCTTTGCGAGAGAATTCCTTACCGGCCCAAACATTTCATCGATCGCGTAGTGCTGCCCGAGCCGGCCCGCCGGCTTATGGCCGGAATTCGGTGGTGCCCTCCTCGCCGTCCAATAGCCTGACCGTTAGACAGTAACGCACGCCCGTGCTGAGCGTGGACTCGTCGTCGTCGACCACGGTCGCGCCGGCGGGGACGCTTCCGTGTTGCACGGGCGAGGCGATGCCGGCATCCGGGTTGTTGGCTGCGATCCGCCATACGGCGAAGATCGCGTCGGATGCGCGCGAGACGCGGATCTCGAATGCTCTGCCTTCGTTCCACGAGTAGACCGGCCGGGTCCGTTGCGGCGTCAGGCTCACGTTGACGGCAAAGGAAGAGCCGCCGCATCCGGCGGGCGCCAACACGTCACTGCACGCGCCCACGGTGAGCGCGACCCCGAGCGCCGTGAGGACGCCGCAGCCGATTCGTGAAGCAAGCTCGAGGCGGTTCCGCGTCTCAGGAAGTGCCGCTCCCCCCAGTGGAGGCCGGCCAGGAGCAAAGTGCTGGTTCGAGTATCTCATCGGATCGTCGGCTCCGCGGCGCCGCGAGGCGACGCTTCATGTTCCGTTCACGGAATCGTTACCAGAGTGTGCCTCGGATGCTCCAGAACGCGGTCATGTTTGTCCCGCCGCGTATCGCGGCCCGAATATTCGATATGACCTCCGCAAGGTCGCAAGACCACGCGTTCGGTCGTGCGACGGGACAGCGGAGGACTCAACCCTGTGCACGAGAGGGCGCATGCACGACTTCTGGCGAATCGCGCTGAATGAATCCGGCACGCGCCGGCAGTTCCTGGCACTGTCCGGAGGTCTCACTGCCGCGCTGTCGCTGCGCGGGGTGCCCGCGCTGCGCGCCGACCGGCGGCCCCGCGTGCGTGCCTATCCCTTTACCCTCGGCGTCGCTTCCGGAGACCCCATGCCCGACGGCGTCGTGTTGTGGACGCGCCTCGCGCCCGAGCCGATGACGCCGGGCGGCGGCATGCCACCCGAACAGGTGGCCGTCGACTGGGAGGTCGCGGCCGACGACGGCTTCCGCAACATCGTTCAACGCGGGAGCACGCTCGCCGTGCGCGAGCTGGCGCACTCCGTCCACGTCGAGGCCGCGGGGCTCGAGCCCGATCGCCCGTACTGGTACCGGTTCATCGCGGGCCGCGAGGCGAGCCCGGTCGGGCGCACATACACTGCGCCGCCGCTCGGCGCGGCCGTGGCCGAACGCCGTTTCGCGTTCTGCTCGTGCCAGCACTTCGAGCAGGGCCTCTACACCGCGCACCGCCACCTGTCCCGGGAGGACCTGCACTTCATTGTGCACCTCGGCGATTACATCTACGAGAACGGGCCCGGCGACAACGCGCTGCGCCCCCACGCCGGCGCCGAGATCCGATCGGTCGACGATTACCGCGCCCGCTACGCGCTCTACAAAGGCGATGCCGACCTCCAGGCCGCGCACGCCGCGTGTCCGTTCATGGTGACGTGGGACGACCACGAGGTCGACAACAACTACGCGAACCTGCAGCCCGAGAACGACACGCCGATCGCCGCATTCCTCGAGCGGCGCGCCGCCGCGTACCAGGTCTACTGGGAGCACCAGCCGCTGCGCGCGCGCGCCCGGCCGTTCGGGCCCGATATGCTGCTCTATCGCCGGCTGCCCGTCGGTGACCTCGCGAGCTTCTTCATCCTCGACACGCGCCAGTACCGCACGGACCAGCCGTGTGGCGACGGGTTCGCCGCGGATTGTCCCGGCGCCGTCGATCCCACGGGAACGATCCTCGGCGGTCACCAACGCGCATGGTTGCTCGAGGGTCTCGCCTCGAGCAGCGCACGCTGGAACGTCATCGGCACACAGGTCCCGATCGCGCCGCTCGCCCGGGCCGGCGATGACGGCCAGCTCGAAGTGAGCATGGACAAGTGGGGCGGCTACGTCACCGACCGCGATCGGCTGCTCGCGTTCCTGCACGAGCGCCGCATCGCCAACCCCGTCTCGATCGTGGGTGACGTGCACGTGAACTGGCTCGCCGAGCTGCGCACCCGATACGATGACTCCGCCGCGCCCGCGGTTGGCACCGAGTTCGTCGGCACATCGATCAGCTCCGGCCGCGACGGCCAGGACGCCCCGGAACGCACCCAGGACGTCCTGTCGGCGAACCCGCACGTCTCGTTCTTCAACGGCCAGCGAGGTTACGTGCGGTGCACGATCACGCCGGACCGGTGGACATCCGATTATCGCGTGGTCCCGTTCGTCAGCCGGCCGGATGCGCCTATCCAGACGCGCGCTTCATTCGTCATCGAGGACGGCCAGCCCGGCGCCGCGCCGGCCTAATAGGCTGGCAAGGCGGGTGTGGGCGCACGCGCCCGTCACCCGCCTTCCTGCCTCCTCAGCTCTCCATGTCGCGGCGTTGCCGCGCCACCATCGATCCTGAAGCGGGTGGTCGCGGGGCAACCCGGAACTCGGAACTCGGAACCCGGAACCGTCTTGCTCAGTCGTCGACCTCGCCCTCGAATAGACCGAAGACGGCGCCGGTCGGGTCCTTGAGCACCGCGATCGTGCCGGGGCCGATGGGGACGGGACCGTAGAGGATGGTGCCGCCCGACGCTTTCGCCTGCTCCGTCGTCGTCGCCACGAAGTCTACAGTGAAATACGGCATCCAGTTCGGCGGCACACCCGCCTGCGTCTCCTCGGCGGACAGCTCCCGCATACCGCCGTTGCGGCCCATCGCGGCCCCGTCATGACCGATGATCCAGTAGCCGGGCCCGTCGCCGGAGTCCATCGCCTCGAACCGCCAGCCGAACAACTCCGAGTAAAACGTCATCGCACGCTCGGCGCCTCTCGTGCTCAGCTCGTTCCACGTCAGACACCCTGGATCGTTGATGTGACCGGCGCCGATGTGGCGGCGCGGCTGCCAGACACTGAAGACCGCGCCGGCCGGGTCAGCGAGCACCGCCATGCGACCCGCCTCGAACACATCGAACGGCTCGGCCAGCACCGTGGCGCCGAGCTCTTTCACCCGCGCGCCGGCCGCATCGGCATCATCTGTCGTCACGTAGCTGTTCCAGTGCGACGGCACTCCCCGTGCACGCTCGTGCTCCTGCTGGCCGAACACCCCGGCCACATCGGCGTCGTACCGCCGCGCCATCGAGTACACCTCGCCGTTCGCCGGCTGATCGCTGTACTCCCAGCCGAGCAGCTCGCTGTAAAAGCGCTTCGCCGCGTCCACGTCCGTCGTCGTCAAATCCACCCAGCTGAACGTTCCCGGTGCGTACTTCGTCCTCGTGCCCACGAGTCCCTCCGATCAGGAAGTCGACATTTCCGGCGAGTCGAATCGTCCTCGCCGGAAACCGAACAAAAACCGAAAATCCAATTTACAAACCGTCGCCAGCCGCGCAAGGGGGGCTCGGCACGGAGCGGAGCGCAGCGCGCGAAGCCGGTTGAACGCGGCGGACCCCGGCGGGACCGGGATCGGCGCCGCGAACGTCCGCTCGACGCATCCACGGCTGACCAGCACTGGCGGCGCGGTCCCTGGAAACCGCGAGCTCGCTCAACGCGAACCGTGCCCAGCCGCCGGTGTGTGCGCGTTCCGCTCCCGGCGCTTATCGTAAGCGATCGTTCAGGGACCGCGACCCGAAGAGGAGGACTCGATGCCCGACAGTGCCGTCCGGCTTTCGCGCTGGGATGATCTGCCGATGGAGGAAGTGACCAGCCTGCTCGGCCGCAAGCTGATCACGGGTGAGCAGATCATGCTCGCGCACGTGGTTCTGAAGAAGGGCTGCATCGTGCCGCGCCATTCGCATCACAACGAGCAGCTCTCGTGGATCATCGAGGGCGCGCTCCGCTTCTGGATCGGCGAGGACGAGGCCGAGGAGGTGGTCGTTCACGCGGGCGAGGTGCTGCATCTGCCGTCGAACGTGCCGCACAAGGCGGAGGCGCTCGAGGACACGATCGATATCGATATCTTCAGCCCGCCCCGCCAGGACTGGCTCGACGGCACCGATGATTATCTGCGTGCCACGCCGGTCGCGACCGGCTAGAATCCGACCGGCGTCTCCCCGGCGGCTCCAGCAGAGGATGCGCGCGCGATCGAGCAGGTCGACCCGTGTCGCTTTGGCGCTTCCAGCAGACGGTGCGCGCGCGAGCCGGTCGACCGTGTCGGCTCGGCGGCGCCAGCAGAGGGTGCGCGCGCGATCGAGTACGTCGACCGCGTCTCCTCTCGTGCGTGCTGGGGCGGCGTCAAGTCTCCAGTCGACGTTCCTCGATCGTCTTTCTGTGAAGTTGATCACGATATGAAGGGTCGAACCGGAATTCGTTTTCGCATCGAGAACCGAGTGGGGGCTTGACCGTCGCATGTGGGGTGAAGTCGGAATCGTACGCTGGAATCGCAAGCCATGGGGAGTTCACCGCTGTAGGCGTTCAACACGGTAACGGAGGAGAGGACGGGTGGAACTGGGATTGAGGGGTCGCGTAGGGCTGGTCGCGGCATCGAGCCGCGGGCTCGGGCGCGCGGTCGCGGAAGAGCTTGCCGCGGAGGGCGCGGCGCTGATCTTGTGCGCGCGCGAGGAGGACGCGCTGCGGGAGACGGCGAGCGCGATCGAAGGACGCAGCGGCGTAAAGGTCATCCCGGTGGCGGCGGACCTGTCCGACCCCGCGGGTGTCGACGCGGTGGTCGCGGCCGGCCTCGACGCGTTCGGCAAGGTCGATGTCTTGGTCACGAACGCCGGCGGCCCACCGGCCGGCCCGTTCGAGAGCCATTCGTCCGAGGCTTGGCACGCGGCCGTGCGTTTGACCCTCGACAGCGCGATCAACCTGACGCGCGCCGTACTGCCGGGCATGAAGGAGGGCGGCTGGGGCCGCATCATCAACATCACGTCGGTCGCGGTGAAGCAGCCGATCGACAACCTGATCCTCTCGAACAGCGTGCGTGCCGCAGTTACCGGGTTCGCGCGCACACTCGCCAATGAGGTCGCGCGCCACGGCGTCACCGTGAACAACGTGATGCCCGGCTACACCCGCACACGCCGGCTCGAGGACCTCGCCGCCCGCGTCGCGGAGAGCAAGGGCATCGCACCCGAGGAGCGCCTTTCGGCGTGGAATGACGAGATCCCCATGCGACGGCTCGGTGAGCCACGTGAGCTCGCAGCCCTCGTCACATTTCTCGCCTCCGATCGCGCGAGCTACATCACCGGCACTTCGATCCCCGTCGACGGAGGCTGGACCCGCGCGCTGCTGTGATCCAGCGCGGCGAGCCGCCCGTCAGGCCGAGCAGGTGACCCATCCCTGATTCCAACGCCCGGCGAGAGGTGGGCGTCTACCCCGAGTACCCGTAGACCCCCGGAATCACGACAGCGAACAGCGGAGAGCGCAAAATGATCACCCGTCGGGAATGGCTCGGTCTCACGGCCAGCGCGGGCGCCGCGTTGGCAATCAATCCACGACTCTTGCGGGCGCTCCAGGAGCAAACGCTGATCACGCGGGCGGTCCCGTCGAGCGGCGAGCAGCTCCCGATCGTAGGCCTCGGCAGCTCGGACACTTTCGCGCGCGTTGCGCGCTCCGAAGATGTGAGCGCGTTGCGTGAGGTACTGCGCACGCTGATCGAGGGCGGCGGTTCGGTGTTCGACACCGCGCCAGGCTATGGAGCCTCCGAGGAAGTCGCTGGTGAAATCGCCAATGAGGTAGGGATTCAGGACGAGGTTTTTTGGGCAACAAAGGTCAACGTTGCCGGCCGCGGTGAAGGACTGGCTGACCCCGACGAGGCTCGGGCGCAGATCGACCGGTCGTTCGAGAGGCTAAAGCTCGAGCAAATCGATCTCATCCAAGTGCACAACCTTGGCGATATTCCGACGCAGCTCGGTATATTGAAGGAAGTCAAGGCTGAGGGTCGTATACGCTATATTGGAGTGACCACGACGAGCGAAGACCGGTTCAGCGAGCTCGAGCAGGTGATGCGTAATGAACCCGTCGACTTCATCGGGATCGGCTATGCCGTCGATAACCGGGAGGCTGAGGCAACAATCCTCCCGCTGGCCTTCGAGCGGAAGATAGGCGTCCTCGTTTATCAGCCCTTCGGCAGGACTCGCCTGTGGGCGCGCGTCGAAGGTAGGGAGGTGCCGGAATGGGCACGTGAGTTCGATGTGACCAGCTGGGCGCAGTTCTTTCTCAAGTACGTCGCCAGCCACCCAGCGGTGACCGCGATCACGCCGACCACCAGCCAGGCACGCCACATGGTGGACAACCTCGGCGGAGGACGCGGCCGGCTGCCGGACGAAGCGACCCGGCAGCGCAT
>JBOHRM010000082.1:0-5907 GCA_050732715.1 Longimicrobiales bacterium | reverse complement strand
GCTAGAAGCTGAGCCGATAGACGAGTCGTAGATTGCGGCCGGGCTGCGGCATCAGGTCTTTGATGCGTGACAGATGGTCGCGGTGCTCGGCGTCAAGGATGTTGTCGACGCCAAGCGTGATCATGTGCAGCCGCGCCCCTTGAGTAAGGCGAAGCCCCGCACTGAGGTCGCCGACGGCGTATGCGGCGGTCGGCGTCTCGAAGTCGCCGAGCCGGTCCTGGCGCGCGGCCCAGCGCATACCAGCGCCGACGAAGAAGAGCGGGCGATCGTATCTCAGCTCGATATTGCCGTTCAGCGGCGGGATGAGCGGCGGATACTCGGACGTGGGCGTGAACGTGGTGTCCGTGCCTTCGATGACCGGGATCGGCGCGAGGTCGGAGGTGAATCGTGCGCGCACGTACGACGCCGTCGTCTCGAGCACGAGGTGGTTCGACACGCTCCATGCGAGGTTCGCTTCAGCGCCCGTGAAGACCGCGTCTTCGTTGGTGTACTGGAACAGCGGGCGGCCGCCCTGCCGGCCGCGGATCGCGCGGCCGCGGCTGGACGGGAAGAGGTAGTCGTTCAACTGGTTGCGGAACGCGGCGACCTCGCCGCGCACGCGAGTCGTGTTGATGCGGACGAACGCGTCGACGCCGAATCCGGTCTCGGAGCCGAGCGACGGGTCACCGACGTCGTACGAGTTGGCGGCGAGGTGTGGGCCGTCCGAGTAGAGCTCATTGAAGTTGGGCGTGCGGTACGCGCGTGCGACGCTGGCGCCGGCGCGCAGGGCGTCCGAGATCGAGTAGAGCAGGCCGGCCGAGCCGGACGCGGAGCCGAAGCTGCGCGGACGGATGGGGATGCGTTCGCCGGCGACGGTGATCGTGGCGGTGGTCTCGCGCGGGACGTAGCGCGCCCAGTCGTAGCGCAGCCCGAGCTGGAGGCGGAGATCGCTTTGCCCGATCTCCTCGACGATGAAGCCGGCGAAGGCGTAGTCGTACGTCGACGGGGTGCGCAGCGAGCCGCCCGTCTGGATGTCGCGGTACTGCGCCCGTACGCCGATCGCGCCTTCAGCGAGTGCGCCGCGCGGCCCATGCCTGGCCGAGACCTCGCCGCTGGCCAGCTCCTGGAAGAACTCGGTGCCTACGCTGCCGCTCTGCTCGAACTCCTGGTGGTGGTAGTCGGAGAACGAGCCGGTGGCACGGATGGTCGAGAGGAAGCTGTTCTCGCCGCGGTGCAGCTCGATCTCGCCGCGTGCGGTGTGACGCCACATCTCGATATCGACCCCGCGCTCGTGGCCGCCGACGAAGCCGCCGGGGATGCCGTAGCGGTTGTTGTAGTAGCGGTAGCTGCCGCCGGCGTGCCCCCAAGAGCCGATGCGCGACGCGCCGGCGGCGACGTTGAGCACGCGCGTGTCGGTGTTCTCGAGTCGGCCGTCGGGCGTGTCGAAGTCGCTCGACGTGCTGGCGCTCGCCTCGGCGCGCAGCGCGAAGCTGCCGAGGCTGGTGGTGGCATGGCCGCCGCCGGTGATGCCGCGGCTCACGCTCGAGCCGGTGATGACGGCGCTGCCGTGCGCGTGCTCGGGCAGCGCTGCCGGGACCTCGCCGCGTACGATGTTGATGACGCCGCCGAGCGCGCTGCTGCCGTAGAGCAGCGACATCGGTCCGCGCACGACCTCGATCTGCTCGGCCGTGATCGGGTCGGTGGCGATCGCGTGATCGCCCGAGGTCGATGCCATGTCACCAGTGCGGACGCCGTCCTCGAGCACGACGATGCGGTCTCCGCCGAGTCCTCGGATCACGGGTTGACCGGTGGTCGGGCCGATCGACGTGACGGCGAGACCGGGCTCGGCGTCGAGCGTGCCGGCGACGGTGCCATCCAGCGCGCGGTCGAGGGCGGCGCCGCTCAGCACGGACATCGGGCTGAGCACGTCGCGACCGGAACGCCGGCTGATCGCGCCAGTCGTGACGATCTCGTCGAGCGGGATCGGACGCGCGTGCAGCGCTACAAGAACACTCTCGGTGCTGCCCGGCGTGAGGGTCAGCTCGACCGTGTGACGGTCGTAGCCCAGGTGTTCGACCATGAGCGTGTAGCTGCCCGCGGGCAGGCCGGTGAACTCGAACGAGCCGTCCTCGTGCGCGGGCTCTTCCGTATGGCGCTCGACCAGCCGGGCGCGTGCGGCCGGCAGCGGCCGGTTCGAGCCGGCGTCGACGATGGTGCCGATGATGCGGGCGAACTGCCGCGGCGGGCGTTGGGGTGGTGCCTGCGCAGTCAAACGCGCCGGCGCGAGCGCGACGATCGATGCGAGGAGCAGTCCGGCGAGCGGCACTGCGAAAGCCGTTCGTGTACACCTGGCGCGACTACCCAGTTGTCTATGCCTCGTCATGGCCACGGCACGATTGATGTGCTGAAACGCCCAGACCCGGGTGGAGGCGGGGGAACCCGCAACTCGCAACCCGCCAACCCGCAACCTGTTGCTAGTCGCGGTCCTTACACCGACACTCGTGGAACCCACGTCCTGATCTCCTCCGGCTCCGCCGTCGCTTCAATGCGGGCGGCGGTGCCGAAAAAACTGCATGATGACCCACGCGGCGCTTTCAGCCACGATGGACAGCGGGACTCGCCGCGCGGAAGCGCGAACGAGTCACGTTCGAGTTGTCAGGAGTTCAGACGAGGGGCGGGGCGCGTGCTCCGAGCGGTAGCCACGGCTCACCGCCGACGAAAGTCGGAAGCTCGGCCGGGGCGGCGGTCGCGTGCTGGACCGCCGGTCTGGTCAGACGTTCGACGCCGCACGCGGCGACCAAATTCGCGCCCGCGACGCGACACAGCTGACACTGGAGGTGATCGTGCTGCGGACAGGCTGGCCGGTCACCCGACTCGATGTGGACGGTGTAGTCGGCGTCGCGCTCGAGCGCCGCGTCCGCGAGCGGAACGAACCCGACCACCGCGGCGTGCAACAGCATGAACACCGCCGGGAGCACGCGCCGGCGCACGTCGCTCGAACGGCGCCCGGTCACGCGTTCACCGTGGTCTCGCCGGGATGTAACCATGCCGAATGAATCGCCGCCGCGCTCGCTCACGTCAAGGGTTCGTGAGATTCGTGAGGTTTCGTGAGGTCGGCCGGTTTCGCGCCATCTTTTATAGTCGCAGAGCCGCGGAGGTGCATGAGCCGCAGAGAGTCCGGCAGCAACTGCGGAGCCTCTGACGTTCCCGGCGACTCTTTCTCTCTGCGTCTCAGCGAACTGAGAACGAGATCACCGTGACGCCGCGTCCTGTCGCATCACGCTGATGCTCAAACCGTCGCGGATCGGAACGATAACGGAGACGAGCCTCGAGTCCGTGGCGATGCGGCGGTTGAACTCGCGCATCGCGGCGGCGCTGTCCGTGGGGTCGCTCCGGTCGAGGATGCGGCCGCTGAGGAACACGTTGTCACCGAGGATCAGTCCGCCCGGCCGGACCAGGCGCAGCGCGTAGTCGAGATATTTCGGGTAGCTCTGCTTGTCGGCGTCGATGAAGCAGATGTCGAATGGAGGCGTCGACTGCTGCTCGAGTGCGGCGAGCGACTCGAGCGCGGGCGCGACGCGCACCTCGATGACGCGGTCGAGGCCGGCGCGGCGCGCGAACATACGGGCGACCTCGGCGTGTTTCTCCTCGATCTCGAGCGTCAGCAGATGGCCATCGGCGGGAAGCGCGCGCGCCATCCAGATCGCGCTGTACCCGCCGAGTGTGCCGATCTCGAGGATGCGGCGCGCGCCGATCGCGGTGACCAACACGTGCAGCAGCTTCCCCTCTTCGGCCGACACCGCGATCGACGGCATGTCCCGGCGCTGCATCTCGGCGCGAAGCTCCGAGAGCACCTCGTCCTCGCGCGCGAAGAGGTCCGTAGCCCAATCGGAGAGGGCGACGGCTTCAGGCCCTGCCGCGGGCGTCACGACGATGCCTCGGCGGCGCCGATCGTGACCGCCTCACCGACGCGGCGGATGCCTTCGATGATGTCGGCCTCGGCCGCGGCGAATGACAGGCGCACGAAGCGATCGTCGCCGAACGCTGCGCCCGGCACGAGCGCGACGCCCGAGTGATCGAGGAGCCACATGCAGAATTTCACCGAATCCGTGATATCATCGCGGTAGTGACGGTCGACCCGGAAGAAGAGGTAGAACGCGCCGTCCGGCGATGCGAACTCGGGATCGGGGAGGTGTTGTGCGAGCGCCTCGAGCATGCGTTCTCGACGCCGCGTGAAGACGTCGACCATCGCGCGCACCGCTTCGTCGACGCGCGCGTCCTCTCGATACGCGGCCAGCGCGGCGAACTGCGCAGGCGTCGACGTGTTCGACGTCGTGTGGCTCTGCAACGCCGAGATCTTCGAGGCGACCGCGGCCGACGTGCAGCTGAATCCGATGCGCCAGCCGGTCATCGCGAACGCCTTCGACGCGCCGTCCACCACGATCAGGTGTTCGGCGGCCGGGCCGTCGATGTCGAGGTCGAGCACGCTCGCCGCGCGCGGTGCCGTGTAGCAGACGCGGCCGTAGATCTCGTCGCTGATGACCCAGACGCCGCGGCGGCTCGCCCAATCGACGAGCGCCGCGAGCTCATCGCGCGAGTAGACCGCACCCGTCGGATTGTTCGGCGAGTTGAGGATCAGCCCGCGCACGTTCGGCGCGTAGTGTCGCTCGAGCAGATCGGGCGAGACCTTGAAGCCGTCTTCGGGCGTGGCCGCGATCAGAACCGGTTCGGCGCGCGCCAACCGGACGATCTCCGGATAGCTCGTCCAATAGGGTGACGGAATCAGCACGCGGTCGCGCGGGCCGAACAGCGTGAAGCACACGTTGAACAACGCATGCTTCGCTCCGACCGAGACCACGATCTGCTTCGACTCGATCGGACTGCCGGAACGGTTCGCGAGCTGCCGCGCGATCGCCGCGCGCAGCTCGGGGAGCCCGGCGACCGGCGTGTACTGCGTGTAGCCCTGCTCGATCGCAGCTATGCCGGCCTGCGCCGCGAAATCGGGCGTACGGAAATCGGGTTCGCCGGCACTGAGGTCGATGACCTCGCGTCCCTCCGCGCGCAACGCTTTCGCGGCCGCCGATACCGCGAGCGTCGCCGACGGCTCGAGCCCGGCGATATTGTCGCTCAATTTCATGCGCGAATGGTGGACCGTTGCGCGTCTTCGTGCAAGAGGCTCAGCGTCGAGCGTGAGCGTCTCGTGGCGGGGCACGGGTTTGCACGGACGCGCCGATTGCCCGACATTTCACGGCTGCGGGCTGCGGGCTGCGGGTTGCGGGTTGCGGGTTGCGGGTTGCGGGTTGCGGGTTGCGCCCGTCGTGGGTTCGGGACGCTGCACGGTCACGCGATCGGGGTATCGCGTAGTCGGCATAGAGGATTGACTGGACTGAAATGACGTACGAGCGAAGAACGTCGGCGGCCGTGGCCGAGGCGCTGCGGCTGGCGGAGGAGATCCTGACGGAGCGGTTGCCGACCGAGAAGGTCGCGGCCGATAGGCATACCGTGCGCTTTAGCGGCGGCGACGGGACGGTCACGATCTCGGCGCACCGGCACGGTTTCGAAACCGTGGTGCACGTGTCAACCGATCAGCTGCGCACATCCCGGCTCGATGGGGAGGTACAGTATTTCATGACGATGCTGCCGTACCAGCCGGGCGACGTGCGCGGCGCCGGCACTGGGCTGCCGGGCGGATTGTCGCGCGGCTGAGCGTGTGAGCGTGGGTTTCGACGAGCTGGGCCTGAGGCCCGAGGTGATCGGTGCGCTGGCGGCGGTCGGGTACGAGGATCCGACGCCGGTACAGCGCGCCGCGATCCCGGTCATTCGCCGGGGTGGGAACGTCGTGCTGCGCGCTTCGGCCGGCGCGGGCATCACGGCCGCGTACGGCGCCGGCCTGGTCGATCGGCTCATCGGCTCCGCTCAGGAGGAGCC
>JBOHRM010000081.1:0-5134 GCA_050732715.1 Longimicrobiales bacterium | reverse complement strand
GTAGAGGAGCTCGACGAGCGCGCGGTTGCGAAGGTCGCGCGGCGTCGTCCCGCGTGCCGCCTCGATCAGCCGCTCCGTCAATTCGGCGTTGCGCCGCCGGATCGCCGGCACACCGACCTCGTCGATGATCTCCTGGCCGCCGAGCGCGGCGTGCACGGTCGGCAGCGCCGGCGTGCCGAGCTCGAAGCGGCGCGCATCATCGTGAAACTCGAACGAGGCAATGTCGAACGCGAATTGGTTCCGGCCGCCGAACCAGCCGGCGATCGTGGGACGCAGCTCGCGGATGAGGTCATTGCGAACGTAGAGGTATGCGAGGCCTGGCCCGCCGAGCAGCCATTTGAGCGGGCCCGCTACGAGGATGTCGGCGCCGCTCGCGTCCGCGTCGATCGGCACCTGACCCACGCCCTGGTACGCGTCGACCAGGAACAGCGCACCTTTCGCGTGCGCGATATCCGCCAGCGCGAGGAGATCCTGGATCGCGCCCGTGGTGAAGAAGACGTGGCTCGTCGCGAGGAACGCGGTCCGCTCGTCCACCGCGTCACGAAATCGCTGGGGATCGACCGTGACACCGTCATCGCTCGGCACGCGTACCACCTCGACGTCGGGACGCACGATCCACTGGTACGCGAGTGTCGGGAAATCGAGCTCGGAGACGATCACGCGCGGCCGCTCGCGATAGTCCACGGCCGATGCGATACTGGACAGCGCAACGGAGGTGCTCGCGGTCAGCGCGATCTCGGCGGGCGTGGCGCCGAGCATCGACGCGACGCGCGCGCGCAGCGCCGACAGTGCGCCAAGCCACAATTCGTACCACGCGGAGGCGCCGTGCTCGTGCCATTGCTCGTGAAACTCGGCGATCCGTCGCTCGGCGCGCCGCGACAGCGCACCGAGCGAGCACGAGTTCAAGTAGGTCTTGCGCGCGAGAATGGGGAACTCCGCGCGCCAGGCGCTCCAGTCCACGTGCGTTCCGAGCTCCGAGCTCCGAGTTCCGAGTTGCCGCCGGCGGCGATCAGCCCGGAACCGGCAACCGTGCTACACCCTTCGGTGATCCATCACGAATGGCGGCACGCAAAGTAGGCCGCGACGCAGAGCGCCAGCAAGCCGCGTCGCGCACGGAGGCAGGCGAGTGAGCTGGGGATTTCTGGCCGTGCTGCTCGCGGCGCCGTGGCTGCTGATCTTGGCGGCGACGCCCATGCTGCTGGTTCGCCGGCCGCGCATCCGTGATCGGCGGGCGCCCTCGCCCGGCGACGAGCCGCTCGTCTCGGTCATCGTGCCCGCACGCGACGAGGCGGAGAACATCAGCGCCTGCCTCGCCACCCTGCTCGCATCGGCGTACGGCAACCGCGAGATCATCGTTGTCGACGACCGCAGCATCGACGGCACCGCCGACATCGCTCGCGTCCTCGAGGCCGGGAGCAACGGCGCGCTCCGGCTGATCGTGGGTGAGCCGCTGCCCGACGACTGGCTCGGCAAGTGTTGGGCGTGTTGGCAGGGGTACCGTGCCGCGCGCGGCGAGTTGCTCCTCTTCACGGACGCGGACACGCGGCACGATGACGAGCTGCTCGGCCACGCGGTCGGAACAGTGCTCACCGAGCGCGCCGACCTCGTGAGCATTGTGCCGCGGCAGCTCATGGAGACGTTCTGGGAGCGGCTCGTGCAGCCGCAGATCTTCACGCTGCTGATGTTCCGCTACCGCGATTTCAGGCACGTGAATCGGAGCCGCAACCCGCTCCGGGCCGGCGCGAACGGCCAGTTCCTCCTTTTCCGGCGCGAGGCCTACGAGGCGATCGGCGGCCACGAGGCCGTACGGCGCAACATCATCGAAGACATCGGCCTTGCGCAGCAGGTGGTCCGACACGGCCGCACGTTGTTCGTAGGCTACGCCGAAGAGCTCATGGACACGCGGATGTACCGCTCGCTGCGCGGACTCATCGAGGGGTGGTCCAAGAACCTCTCGCGCGGCGCTCAGCAAACCGCGCGGCCCTGGCTCCGGCCCGCTATGCCGTGGCTCGTCGGTCTCGGCATCCTCCTCCTTTGGGTCGCACCGCCCGCCACCGCGCTCGCAGGACTGTTCGGCGCCGCCGGCCCCATCACGACACGGTGGGCGTTGATCGCAACCGCGGCGTCCGTCTTGTTCTGGACCGCGTCGAACCACCGGCTCGGCAGCCCTCGCCTGTACGCGCTCATCTACCCGATCGGCGCCTTGATCGCCGTGAGCCTTTTCCTGCGCAGCGCTCTGCGCGGTGACCGCTTCCGCTGGCGCGGCCGCAACTACCGCCTGCCGGATCCGTCCGCGGACGGGTCGGACGAGCCCGACGCCGATCGGCAGCTCCAAGAAAAGCCTTGAATCCCGGGCGTGCGAGGATTACTATGGTCCCGGGACGTCCTTCAACCAAATTGCGCACGATGCTAGCCGGCCAGATCGGGAACGGTTCCGGGCTGGGCAGTAGCGGTGTCACACGTCTCCTGGTCCCACCACCATGAGAGGCGCTGCCCGCGTGATCCCGTCGGTGCTGAAGCGCATGCGCTCGCACCGGCCGCAGCTCGCAGCATTGGTCGTGCTGCTGGCGGGCTCTCTCGTGCTCACCGGTTTGCTCGCCTTCCAGGGCTATCTTGCCGCGACAAACCACAGCGAGCAGGCCGAGAAGTGGCTCATTGACTGGGCAGACCAGATCGCGCACCGGTGGGATGAACGCGTCCAGACCGCCATGCGTTTTGCGCTCTTCTACTCGTTCAAACATTTACTCGAGGGCGATCTCAAGGAGATTCCCGATCCAGGTGATGCCGCACAGCTCATCGCAGCCAAGGATTTCTGTGCCTGCATCAGCCAAGAAGATATCCGCGCCGTGTTTGTGTACGACTTCGGCGAGGCGACGCTCCGCACCACGGGTGACACCCTTCCCGCGACCGTGCTCAATTGGATCACGAATGCCATAGTCGATGCTCAATCCAACCGCATTGAGCCATCGGCCACAGGCCGCGGCGTCGTCGGTGCACCGGATGGCGTAGCGCGGGCTATTTTTTTCGTCACGCGCCTCGGTCCCGACACCACGCGCCGGGTCACATATGGCTTCGAAACAGACGCCGATGCCATAGCACGCTTTTTCGACGCAACGTGGCAGCCAGATGGGCTGTTGCTTGCCTCTGTGGCTCGCGGAAGGCCAATCGATACTTTCTTCTCCGCACGCGTAGCAGACGCCTCCGGGCACGAGTGGTTCCGGTCGCCTCGGCGCTACGAACCGCGCTATACGGCAGCCCACTCGATGGACCATTTTCTTCGCAACCTCGACGTCACCGTTTCCGTTCGCCCCGGTGCCGCGGATGATCTCCTGATCGGTGGCGTGCCAGGCTCGAGGCTTCCGACGCTATTCGCGCTCCTCGTTCTCACCGTTGGCGTCCTAGGTGCATCGATTGTCCTGATCCGACGCGAGGCTGACATCGCCCGGCTGCGCGCGGATTTCATTGCGGGTGTGTCGCACGAGTTGCGCACGCCGCTCGCGCAGATCCGGATGTTCTCCGAGACACTGATGCTGGGCCGTGTGCGTGGCGAAGAGGAGCGCAAACGTTCGCTCGCGATCATCGATCAGGAGGCGAGGCGTCTCACGCATCTGGTCGAAAACGTGTTGCTGTTCGCGCGGGCCGAGCGCCGCAGCGGCCGCATCAACCCCGAGCGAATCGATCTCGCCGCCGAGGTCCGTGACGCCGTCCACGGCTTCGCGATCCTCTGCCGCTCACAAGCGATCGAGATACGACCTGAGCTCCAGGAAGACGTCGGCGTCACCGTCGATCGCGGCGCTTTGCGTCAGGTCCTGCTGAATCTGCTCGACAACGCTGTGAAGTACGGTCCGATCGCCCAGCGCGTCACCGTCGGCATGGCGCTGTTCGATGGCGCGGCGCGCGTCTGGGTCGATGATGAAGGCAAGGGCATCCCCGAAGCCGATCGCCATCATGTGTTCGAGTCGTTCTACCGCCTCGACCGCGACATCGACTCGGCGGTTGCAGGCAGCGGCATCGGCCTCGCCATCGTTCGCGAGCTCATCAACCTCCACAGCGGACGTGTCTGGATCGAGGACGCACCCGGCGGCGGCGCACGCATCGTCGCCGAGCTGCCCGGTGCCTACCTTCGGTCGGATACCGTCAAGGACGACTGGGCCGTGGCGTGAGCAGCTCGGATCGCGCGGCGATGGCTCGCATCCTCATCATCGAAGACAACGCCGACCTCGCGTTCGGACTCCGCAACAACCTCGAGATCGAAGGTTACGCGGTCGAGGTGGCCGATGACGGAACCAAGGGTCTCATGCGCGCGCGCGGCGGCGCGCCGGACCTGATCATCCTCGACTTGATGATGCCGGGGATCGACGGCTACCGGATCCTGCGCACGCTGCGCGAGGAAGGCCGCAAAACGCCCGTGCTGATCCTCTCCGCGCGCGGCGAAGAGGCGGACAAGGTGCGCGGCTTCCGGCACGGCGCGGATGACTATGTCACAAAGCCGTTCAGCCTGCTCGAGCTGATCGCACGCGTAGAGGCATTGCTCCGCCGCGCCGGGCAACCACCCCAAGACGGCCGCGCCCAACTGTTCCAGTTCGGCGACGTCATCGTCGACGAAAATACACATACCGTCACGCGCAACGGCGTGCCCGTCGAGCTCACGAACCGCGAGTTCCTGCTGCTCATCGCGCTCATCCGCCGTGACGGTGACGTGCTGCCGCGCCATGCGTTGCTCGAGGAAGTCTGGGGGTACCCGAGCACGATCCTCACGCGCACAGTCGATAGCCATATCTCGGAGCTGCGCCGCAAGCTCGAGCCCGACCCTGCTCAGCCGCGCCACATCCTGACGGTCCGCAAGATCGGCTACCGGCTTCGCCCCTGAGGTCAGCAGCCGGGCCGTGGCTGTGCGACTCGGAACTCGGCCCCTGGTTCTCCACAATCCTCTTACATTTCTCCACAGTTCCCTTACATTTCTCCACAGCTTTCTGACATACTTCTTACACGGGCTCCACCTTTCGGGCCCTCGAAGCGCCTAGCTTAGAGCTGACGCCACGAATCCCTAAACGGAGGGTACTGGTATGTGGCAGTTCAGGCGCAAGAGGATGTACAAGCCCAGCCCGCCGCAGGCCGTTGCGCTGTCGGGGCG
>JBOHRM010000080.1:0-2319 GCA_050732715.1 Longimicrobiales bacterium | reverse complement strand
GCGCAGGCCCGAGGCATCGCGTACAGGGAAGATCCGACCAACGTCGTGCTGGCGTACGCGCGAAATCGGATTCGCCACGTCCTGCTGCCCGCACTGGAAGCGGCCGCGCCCGGCAGCACTCGCCGCCTCACGGAGATCGCGGCCGGGGCGGCGGCCGCGGAAACCGTCGCGCGTACCGCCGTCGACCGCGCCGCGAACGCGCTGATCCAGCCCCGCGCGGACGGCTCGCTCGAGCTTGCCGCGCATGCCCTTGCCGGGTATCATCCGTTCCTTCGCGCACGCGTGCTGAGACGAGGGCTGCACCGGCTCGGCGCCGCGACGAATCGCGCAGGAACGCGCGCCGCACTCGAGTTTATAAGGCCGGGCGCAGGTGGCGCCGTGATCGAGCTCGCCGGCGGTGTTCGCGTCGAGCGTGATTTCGACCGGGTCGTACTCCGGCGGGCCCCGCGTACCACCCCTGCGCAGGACCGGCCGCTCGTGATCGAAAGGCCGGATGCCGGCCGAGGCGCGGCCTTGATCGGCGGAGCTCGGTTCGCCGCGCAATGGTCGATGTCGGCGCGCGGTCCGGTCGAAGGCCAGGCGGCGTCCTTCGATGCCTCCGCCTTGCGGTTTCCTCTCGAGTTGCGCGGCTGGTTGCCGGGCGACCGAATCCGGCTCGGTTACGGCCGCAAGAAGCTGAAGAAACTCTTCACGGAACGGCGCATTGCTCGAAGCGACCGCCGGCGTGTCCCGATCCTGGCCGAGCGACGCGACCGGATCCTCTGGGTGGTCGGCCTCGCGCGTGCCGCGCTCGCGGAACCGGTGGCGGATGGACCCACGTTCCGGATCACGGTCGAACGTGCCGAACACGACTGAGACACGCGCCCGCACCGGCGGCCGCGAGCTGCGGCGCATCGTCTACTCGGAGACGCAGATCGCGGAGCGCGTGGCCGAGATGGGCCGCGACCTCACCGCGGCGTACCCCGACGGCGACTTGCTCGTGCTCGGCCTGCTGAAGGGCTCCGTCATCTTCCTCGCGGACCTCGTTCGAGAGATCGCACGGCCGCTCCAGCTCGATTTCCTGGCCGCTTCGAGCTACGGCACCGGTATGGTGAGCAGCGGAAACGTCCGTCTGGTGTATGACCCGGAGGCGGACCTGGCGGGTAAGCACGTATTGCTCGTCGAGGACATCATCGACAGTGGCACGACGGTGAACCGTCTGGTGCCGCTGCTCGGGCAGCGCGGGCCGGCGAGCCTCGAGCTCTGCGCCCTGTTGCACAAGCGCGTCGCGCCCGAGCTCGCGCTCGAACCCCGCTGGGTGGGGTTCGAGGCGCCACGGGAGTTCTTGGTCGGCTACGGCCTGGACCACAGTGAGAACTTCCGCAATCTGCCGTTCATTGCGAGCCTTTAGGCGGAATCGCAAGGCACCGCGCTGAAACGAACGAGGACGAATGCAGGATCCCAAAAAGGATCGCGGGAGCAAACAGGAAGCCACGCGCTTCGGCCGGTTCTCCCGGTCGGCGGCGTTCTGGGTGCTCATCATCCTGATCCCGCTGCTGATATTCAACGTATTCAATCCGGACGGGCGCAGGGATGCGGTCGAGCTGACATACTCCGAGTACATGGTCCAGCTCGAATCGGGCAACATCGCGTCGGCCACGGTTTTCGACGGCCAGCGCGTCGAGGGCACGCTGCGCCAGCCCGTGCAGCGCGAGCAGAAGCCGTATGCGGAGTTCTGGACGATGCTGCCGATCAAGGACAGCGAGAAGACGCTCGCCGACCTCGAGGCGCACCAGGTACAGATCAACGCGAAGGCGGAGGGCCAGAACTGGTGGACGTTGCTCATCGGGATCCTGCCGTGGCTCCTGATCATCGGTTTCTGGATCTTCATGCTTCGCCAGATGCAGGCGGGCGGGTCGAAGGCGTTCCAATTCGGCAAGTCGAAGGCGCGGCTGCTGACCGGCGACACGCCGAAGGTGACGTTCGCGGATGTCGCGGGCGCGGACGAAGCGAAGGAGGAGCTCCAGGAGATCATCGAGTTCCTGAAGGATCCGCAGAAGTTCAGCCGGCTCGGTGGCCGGTTGCCGAAGGGTGTGCTGCTGGTCGGCCCGCCCGGCACGGGCAAGACGTTGCTCGCGCGCGCGGTCGCGGGCGAAGCGGGACGGCCGTTCTTCTCGATGTCGGGCTCGGATTTCGTCGAGATGTTCGTGGGCGTCGGCGCGTCGCGTGTGCGTGACCTATTCGAGCAGGGCAAGACGCACGCGCCGTGCATCATCTTCATCGACGAGATCGACGCGGTCGGCCGTCATCGCGGCGCCGGCCTCGGCGGCGGGCATGACG
>JBOHRM010000079.1:0-1289 GCA_050732715.1 Longimicrobiales bacterium | reverse complement strand
CTGCATCCCGTGCGGCGGCGTTGCTCGGCGCTCGAAATAGCCCTGCTATTCCTTCGGCCACGCGCCTTGCCGCCCGGGCGCATCGCCGCTCTCGGTGGTGACACGTTACTTCGGAATCGGACCACTAGCGAGACAGGTCGCGACAAAACGCTTGGCCATCGCGGTGCCGCCCGACACGGGCTAAATTCGCCACATGTATAGGTATGCCGCACTGTTGCGCGGAATCGGGCCCAGCGACCCCAACATGCGCAATGATAAGTTGTGCGGCGTGTTCGAGGGGCTCGGCTTCGATCGCGTCGCCTCCGTGATCTCGAGCGGCAACATCGTGTTCGCCAGCGCCGGCACGGACGTGCCGGCGCTCGAGTCACGCATCCAGGAGGCGCTGCGCCGGGAGCTGGGCATAGCGGGCGGCACGATCATCCGCAGCCAGCTCGAGCTCCAGGCGCTCGTGGATCGCGATCCCTTCCCCAGTATGACGCACGGCCGCGCGACGTATCTCACCGCGACGTTCCTGAAGCACGCGGCAGAACCGGCCGGAGACGCGCTGCCACAGCCCGGGGATCCCGCCATGCGCGTAGTGGCCTATGACGCCACCGCTCGCGCCGTTCTCGCGGTCACGGACACGACGATCTCGAAGACACCCGATTTCATGGGCTGGCTCGAGTCACGGTACGGGAAAGACATCACGACGCGTACGTGGCTCACGGTTCAACGCGTCCTCAAGAAGCTCACGTCCTGACTACAAAAACCCGATGGCTCACGGCACGGCGCGTGGTAGGAATGCTCTCGCAAGGACGCGAAGTGCGCAAAGGGAACGCGAAGATCGTTCCCGAGCGATCTTGGCGTACCCTTGGCGAGCTTGGCGCCTTAGCGACAGGATTCCTTACCGGCCCAAACGTTTCATCCATTGCTGGTGCCGGGCCAGCGGCACGGGAAACTGACTGGAAACGCCCAGATCAACGGGCGTTTCGGGTCACCGCTCGCTCCCGAAGAAGTAGGAGAACGTGACGCCGCCGAAGATGCCGTGAGCGGAGTAGCGTCCCACGTTCAAATCGTCCGCGGTCTGGACCTGGCTCGTGCGGGGCCGGACGCGGCCACGCCGCTCCTTCTGGAACAGGATCTCGAGGCCGAGGTCGGCGCTGAGCCGCTCGGTGAATCGAAGTCCGACACCCCCCGTGAACGAGGTTCGCCGCGCCTCCGGGAGCAACGGGTTCACCGACACGGCCGGCGCCGCGGCGGTGTTGTAAAGGATGCCGCCACGCAGCGTGAGCGCGTCGCGCGGTGTGACC
>JBOHRM010000078.1:0-9335 GCA_050732715.1 Longimicrobiales bacterium | reverse complement strand
ACTCGCGGGGCACGCCGAGGCGCAGGCCCTTCACGCCGCTGTCCACCTCGCGCAGGAGGTCCTCCGCGGGCAGCGGCATGGTGGTCGCGTCGAGCGGATCGACGCCGAAGAGCGCCTGGCACACCAGGGCGACGTCGCGGACCGTGCGCCCGAACGGACCGACCTGGTCGAGCGACGACGCGAACGCGACCACGCCGTAGCGCGACACCCGCCCGTAGGTCGGCTTCATGCCGGCCACGCCGCTGAGCGCCGCCGGCTGGCGGATGGACCCGCCCGTGTCCGTCCCGAGCCCGAAGCAGACCTCTCCCGCCGCCACCGCGACGGCGGAGCCGCCCGACGAGCCGCCCGGCACGCGCGTAGGGTCGCATGGGTTGCGCGTCGGCCCGAACGCGGAGTTCTCGGTCGACGAGCCCATCGCGAACTCGTCGAGGTTCGTCTTGCCGACCACGATCGCGCCCTGCGCGCGCAGCCGCCGGACCACGGTCGCTTCGTAGGGCGAGACGTATCCCTCGAGGATGCGCGAGCCGCACGTGGTCGGCAGGTCGAGCGTGCAGATGTTGTCCTTGACCGCGACGGGCACACCCGCGAGCACGCCGGCCGGCCGACCCGCGTCGAGCGCGTGATCGATGCGCGCGGCTTCCTCGAGCGCGCGTTCCTCAGCGAGCGATAGGAACGCGTTCAGCGCGTCCGGGCCGGATTCCGCCGCGCGGATCGCCTCGAGCGCCGCACGCACGTTCGCCTCGGCGCCGAGCTCGCGGTCGGCCACCGCGCGCACGAGCTGCACGATTGAACGGCCAACGCCCTCACCCCACGCGACGTACGTCGCGCGGGGACCCCGGTCGTCGCCGCGCGTGCGAGCGTTCACGGCGTGACGTCCGATGGTTGTACGTCCGCGGCGTCCGCGTCGAGGGCCGGCAGCCGCGGCAGCGTGAAGAAGCCATCCGTCCAGCCCGGCGCGAGCGCCTCCGGTGGGCGGTCCAGCACATCCGCGCCCGGCTCGTCGGCTCGCAGCGGCGCGGGACCCAGTGCAATGTCGACGGCCGGCGCTGATGTCGACTCCGCCTGCGCAAGCGCCTCGACGTGGCTCAGGATGTCGTTCATCTGGTCCGTGAACCGTGTGACCTCGGCTTCCGAGAGACGCAGCCTGGCGAGCCGGGCCACGTGAAGCACCTCATCCCGCGAGACCGACACGCTCACAGCTCCTTCGAAAGATTGGCCTGGCGCACGGCGAGCTTGCGCCGGCCGTTCGTCTCGAATTCGATCACCGCTTTCAGTGCATCACCGAATCCGGACAGCTCGCGAATCACGCCGCGACCGAACTGCGGGTGGCGGACCCGCTCTCCTTTGACGAAGCGCGGCGTGTCCAAGCCGTCCGCGGCGTCGGACCTGTCGAAATCGAACGCATCGTCGTCGGCGCCGCGGAAGCCGAGCGACCCCACGCGAGACGCGGACCCGACCTCCCGGCCGCGGTCGCGCCATCCGTCCGCCGCCCAGGCCGCCGCCTTGGGCGTGGTCCGCTTCTCGACGCCGGCGGCCGCGAGCGGCTCGAGGAAGAACGACGCCATCGCCCGCTCCGTCGCGCCAGCCCGCCGCCGCATGCGCGCGTGGGTGATATACAGTTTCCTCTCGGCTCGGGTGATGCCGACATAGAACAGACGCCGCTCCTCCTCGAGCTCGTGCGGATCGTCGACCGTGCGATTGAGCGGCAGCAGTCCGTTCTCGACGCCGCTGATGAACACGACCGGGAACTCGAGGCCTTTCGCGTTGTGCAGCGTCATGAGCGCGGTGGCGTCGGCCCCGGCATCGTGGCGATCGACGTCCGTGATGAGCGAGACCTTCTGTAGAAACAGGTCGAGCGGCGTGGCGCCTTCGGTGTCGGGCTCGGGTTCGCCGGCCGCATCCGCGCGTTCGTGGGGCCGCGCGGCTGCCACGTCCGCTGAGGCGAGTCTCGGCGCTTCCGTTTGATCGAACTCGTGCGCGCCCGCGATCAACTCTCGCACGTTCTCGATCCGCTCGCGGCCTTCCGGCCCCTCCTCGTTCAGCGCCTCGAGCAGACCGGTCTCCTCGACCAGGTCCTCGATCAACTCGCCAACGGCCAACTCGCGCGCCAGCCGCTGATAGCTGTCGATCAACCTGGCGAAGCCGGCGAGTGATTCGACCACGCCGCCGCGCAGCTCATCGCATTGGTGCGCCCGAGCCGCGGCCTCGACCGGCGTGAGGCCGCGCCGCGTCGCCCACTCGAGAAGCCTCGCCTTTGTCACGTCACCGATGCCTCGGCGCGGTGTGTTCACGATGCGGTCGAATGCGCCCGCGTCTTTCGGGTTCGAAATGAGCCGGAGATAGGCGAGCACGTCCATGATCTCGCGCCGCTCGTAGAAGCGCGTGCCCGCTACGACCTGGTACGGCAGGTCCCGCCGGCGGAACGCTTCCTCGACCGCGCGCGACTGTGCATTGGTGCGGTAGAGGATCACGAAATCGCGCGGCCGCAGACCGGGATCGCGGGCCACGCACAGCTGGATTTCGCCCGCGATCCAATCTGCCTCATCGCGCTCATCCGCCGCCTCGACGCGCATCACCGGCTCGCCGTACGCCGCATCTGTGCGCAGGGTCTTGCCTTTGCGCTTCGCATTCGCGGCGATCACATGGTTCGCGGCCTCCAGGATCCGGCCCGTCGAACGATAATTCTGCTCGAGACGTACCACGCGCGTGGCCGGAAAATCCTTCTCGAAGTCGAGGATGTTGCGGATGTCGGCGCCACGCCAACCGTAGATCGATTGGTCGTCGTCACCGACCACCATCAGATTGCCGTGCGTAGCTGCGAGCAAGCTCAACAAGCGATACTGCGCGTGGTTCGTGTCTTGGTACTCGTCGACGACCACGAAGCGGAACCGCTCGCGGTACCGATGCAGGATCGGCGGATGCTCCTCGAACAGCTTGACCGGTTTGACGAGCAAGTCATCGAAGTCGAGCGCGTTCTGATCGGCGAGCGCCGCCTCGTAGTCAGGGTAGACGCGGGCGATGACCTCGTTGAACCGGCCGGGCAGCTCCTTGTACTCGGCGGGTGGGACCAGGGCGTTTTTCGCGCTCGAGACCGTGGACTGCACGGCCTTCGGGTGCCATTCTCGCGTCGACACACGTTGCCGCTCCATTGCGCGTTTCACCTCGCGCAGCGACTGATCCGCGTCGAAGATGCTGAAGTTCGACGACCAGCCGAGCAGCGCGGCGTGGCGGCGGAGCAGTCGCGCGCCGATCGAATGGAACGTGCCGATCCACATCCCCGCCGGCTCGACGCCGAGCAGCCGGCGGACTCGCTCGCGCATCTCTGCCGCCGCCTTGTTCGTGAACGTCACGGCCAGGATCGCCGCCGGATCGACGTCGTGGTCATGGATCAGGTTGGCGATCCGTGTGGTGAGCACACGGGTCTTGCCCGACCCCGCGCCGGCGAGCACGAGGATCGGCCCCTCGAAATGCTCGACCGCCTCGCGCTGCTGGGGGTTCAATCCCTCGAGCCGCGTTGCGACCATCATCGATTCATGTTTGACTGATTCATTCCGTGCTGCCGTCGCCGGCGATCCGTTCGGTTCCCATATATTCGGCGACCGGGTCCGGGAGGCGGATACTTCCATCGGCCCGCTGATAGCTCTCGAGCAGCGCCGCGAGCGTGCGGGCCATGCCGAGCGCGGAACCGTTCAGCGTGGTCGCGTACTCGGGCCGCGCGTTCGGCGCCGGCCGGAACCGGATGCTCGCCCGGCGCGACTGATAATCGTTGTAGAGCGAGCAACTCGATACTTCGAGCCAGCGCTGCACACCCGGCGCCCACGCCTCGAGGTCATACGTCTGCGCGTTCGCGAAGCCGAGGTCGCCGCCGGCCAGCAGCAAGACGCGGTAGCGCAGCCCCAGCCGCTGGAGCGCGGCCTCCGCGTGCGTCGTGAGCTCGTCGAGCGCCGAAACGCCGTCCTCGGGCCGTTCGAACCGGACCAGCTCGACCTTGTCGAACTGGTGTACCCTCAGCAGACCACGTGTATCCCGGCCGTGCGCGCCGGCCTCGCGCCGGAAGCACGGCGTGTACGCGACGAACCGTTTCGGCAGCGCGCCCGGCTCGAGCAGCTCGCCGGCAAACAGGTTCGTGAGCGGCAGCTCCGCGGTCGGGATGAGGTAGAGGTCGTCGGCTGTGACGTGGTACATGTCCTCGCCGAACTTCGGCAGATGGCCGGTGCCGAGCGCGGCGGCCGAGTTGACCACGAACGGCGGATCGATCTCGGTGTAGCCGTGCTCGCGGACGTGGAGGTCGAGCAGCAGGTTGATCAGCGCGCGCTCGAGCCGCGCACCCTGACCGACGTAGAGCGGGAAGCCACTGCCGGCGACCTTCGCGCCGCGCGCGAGGTCCAGAAGTCCGAGCGCCTCGGCGAGCTCCCAATGCGGCCGTGGCTCGAAGTCGAAGCTCGGCTCGTCACCCCATTCCCTGACCACCACGTTCTGCTCGGGGCCGCCCGCCGGCACGACGTCCTCCGGCAGGTTCGGTATGGCGAGTAGCAACGAGTGGACGGCGTCCTCGAGCTGCGTGCGCTTGGCCTCGAGCTCCGCCATCCGCTCGCCCAGCTCGCGCATCTCGCTGACCAGCGGCTCTGCCTCCTGGTGCCGGCCCGCTTGCTTCAGCCGCCCGATCTGGGGCGACACCTCATTGCGCTGTGCGCGCATCGCGTCGACCTGTGCGATCGCGGAACGCCGCGCCTCGTCGAGCGCCAGCAACTCGTCGATCTGTGACGCGAGCTCGGGGTTGCCGCGCACAGCGAGCCGCCGCCGCACCCCATCCGGATCGTCCCGGATGAGCTTCAGGTCGAGCATCAGTCGTCGTCGTCGTCGTCGGGTGGGACGAGCGCGCGGTCGTTGCACTGGGGGTTGACCACGATCGCGAACTCGAACGTGCCCTGCTCCGCGTCCACCGCGATCGCCTCGAGCTTGCCGTATCGCGGCCCGGTCAGGCTGGTGAACTGGCTGCACCGTTCCCGGCGCGAGCGCAGCACGTAGACGGTTCCGACCTCGATCGGCACCGGCGTCATCACGAACGCCGATCTCTCAGGCGCCTCCGTCACCTCATCGAGTGGGACGTCGCCGATCGTCGCCAGCGCCGCCAACGTGTCGCCGGTCTCGGTCGCGCTCAACGGCAGCATCACGAACTGGCCATCCTGCTCCGCGAGCGCGAAATCCCACCTTGCGCCCGATTCGATCGGGACGACGGGCTGGAACCCGAACGCGTCGTATGCGGAGGGCAGCCCGAGCAGATCGGGCCGCGACGCCGAGTAGATCTGAAGCGTGTCCGGCTCATCCGGCCAGTTGACGGGACCGAAATCGTCGCCACACGCGGCAACGAAGATGGTCGAAGCGAAAATGAAACATTGAACAAACCGCACAGTCGTTTCCCGATCGAAAGAGACGTGAACGTTACGCCGCCGACCGCACGACGGTCAACCCGGGCGCGGCGCGGCGTTTTCCGCACGCTGATACTACACCGAAGGGCATTTGCGGTTGAGGAGTGCGACTCTGAACGGATCTCAATCGCAGAGGGCCGCAGAGAATGAAGAGGAGGGCCACAGAGGATTGAGGACGACGGAGCGTCGGTCCTGCGGTATGGCGACACGATTTCAGCCCACCTCCGCGTCCTCCCACTCCTCGGCGCCCTCAGCGATTGATTTTTCAACCGGCTCGCTCCGCGAAAGCATGTCTTGACACTGACTCGTGCCGGCGATACATCGGCGGGATCGTGGAGGCACGTCCGGAGCAGGGTGGTCACCCAGCGAGGCAGGTTCGGACCGGGGCGCCCGCGCGACGTATGTCGCGTGGGGTAGGGGCCGGGATCGGCGGCACGAATCTGGCACGCGCAGCACGCGGCGCGCGACCTGACCGAACGATTCGCTCCGTGTGATGATGCCCCAATCCGCCGACAGCTGCCGCAACGTGCTGGTCATCGATGATGAACCGTACATCGGCCGGATCATCCAGCTCAAGCTCGAGACGGGTCCCTACCAGGTCGAGGTGTGTGCGGACGCGCGGTCGGCGCTCGAGATGCTGCGCAGCGAACTGCCGATCGATCTGATCCTGCTCGACATCATGATGCCGCACTTGAACGGATTCGAGGTGCTGACGGAGCTGCGGCGGCTGCCGCACCGCTGCGACACGCCGGTGATCATGCTGACGGCGAAAGGGCAGGAGACGGATCGTGCGCAGGCCCGTTCGCTCGGTGCGTCGGATTTCCTGACCAAGCCGTTCAGCCCGAAGAAGCTCCTTGCCCGAATCGACGAGCTCTTCGCGACCTGAGCCGGCGCTCTGGGCCGTGATCCTCGCCGGAGGCGTCGGCTCGAGGTTCTGGCCCGTCTCGACGCCGGCCCTGCCGAAGCAGCTGCTGCCGCTCGTCGGCGATGCGCCGCTGATTCGCCAGACCGTCACGCGCATCGCGCCGCTCGTGCCGGCCGCGCGGATCCGCATTCTCGCCGGGCAACGGATGGCGGGGTTGCTGCTCGACGTGGTCCCAGAGCTGGGGCCAGACAGTGTGATGGCCGAGCCGATCGCGCGCGGCACGGGGCCCGTACTGGTGTGGGCCGCCGTCGAAATCGCACGGATCGAGCCGGAAGCGGTGATGATTTCCCTGCACGCCGACCATGCCATCGAGCCCGAGGACACGTTCCGCGATGCGCTGAGGTTGGCCGCCTCGGCCGCGGTCGCCGAGCGGAGGTTGATCACGATCGGCGCGACGCCGACTCGCGCGGAGACGGGCTACGGCTACATCAAGCCCGGCGCGTCGCTGGCGCGCGCGGGCGCCATCGCGACCGTCCGCGCGGTCGACTCGTTCACCGAGAAGCCGCCGCGCGATGTCGCGGAGACGTACGTCCGCGAGGGATACCTCTGGAACACCGGGATCTTCGCGTGGCCGGCCGATCTGTTCCTCGACGAGGTGCGCCGTCACGCGCCCGAGATCGGCGAGCTCATCCCGTTGCTCGAGCGACGTGAAACCGCGGCGTTCTTCGAGCGCGCGCCGGTGCTGTCCGTCGACCACGCCGTGCTCGAGCGCAGCGACCGGGTCGCCGTCGTGCCATCGACGTTCCGCTGGGATGACGTCGGCGCGTGGGACGCCATCGCGCGCACCCGGCCGGCCGACGCCGCGGGCAACGTCGCCGTCGGCGAAGCGCATCTCGTGGACTCGTCCGGCTGCATCGTGTGGTCGGACGATGGCGCCGTCGTGACGTTCGGCGCGCACGACCTCGTCATCGTGCGCGCAAACGCGATCACATTCGTCGCGCCGCGCGAGCGCGCGCCAGAGCTGAAGCGGCTGCTCGATCGGTTGCCCGCAAAGCTGCGCGAGCCCGGCGGCGATTCCGAGCAGTGAAGGACGGTTATCCGGTTCTCGGTTCCCAGTTCCCGGTTCTGCGAACACGTTTCCGGGCGGCCAACTGGCAACCGGCTACCGGCAACCGGCAACCGGCAACCGGCAACCGGCTAACCGGATAACGGATATGCGGGTCATACTGTTCGATGATGCGAGGGCCGCCGAGTGGATGCCGTTCGCTCTGACGCGGCCGGCCGGTGAGCTGCTCTTCGGCGCGTACACGCCGCGTGCCCGGGCGGAACAACTGTTCGGCGCGTGCACCGGCCACATCGCGGCCCGTGAGCTGATCGGATTCGACGAGCCTGGTGCCGGGCCGGTGCTCGATGGCGGAGACGCGGTCGACGGGTCGGAGCCGACGCTGTACGTGTCCTCTCGGGCGATTCTCGCCGGCGGCACTGGCTTTGATCCGGCGCGGTCCGGCGCGGTCCGCGTCGGCGGCGTCACGGCCGGCTGCTACGTGACCGGCGGTGCCGTGCCGCCCGGCGACTTCTTCGCGAGCCCGGGGGACTACACGATTCGGACAGAATCGGACGGGACCATGCGATTCGAGCGGCGTGCCGGCTCGGCCGATCCACACGCGTACGACCTGCCCGGCCGGGTGCTCGAGAACGTCTGGGAACTGATCACGCTGAACGCCGAGCAGCTCGTCAGCGACCTCGACTCTCGCCCTTTGTCCGGCGACGGCGTCGGCCGCGAGCTGCCCGTCGGCGTCCACTGCATTGGCGGCCGCTCCGATCGCGTGCAGCTGTCCGGCAACGTCGTCATCGAGCCCGGCGTCGTCCTCGATGTCTCGACCGGCCCGATCCGCTTCGAGGACGGCGTGACGGTGCGCGCGCCGGCGCGCATCCAGGGTCCTACGTTCGTCGGGCACGACTCGACACTGCTCGGCGGCAGCTTCACGGCCGTGAGCATCGGCGCGCGATGCAAGGTGCGCGGCGAGATCGAAGAGACCGTCCTGCTCGGGTGCTCGAACAAGGCGCACGACGGCTTCCTAGGCCACGCCTATCTGGGCCGCTGGGTCAACCTCGGCGCGCTCACCACGAATAGCGACCTGAAGAACAACGACGGCGCGATCCGGCTGTGGACGCCGCGCGGCGAGGTTGACACGGGTCAGATGAAGATCGGCTGCCTGCTCGGTGACCACGTCAAGACCGGGATCGGCGTCATGCTCAACACCGGGACGGTTGTCGGTGCCGGGTGCAATCTTTTCGGAGCGGTTCAGCCGCCCAAGTACGTGGCTCCGTTCAGCTGGGGCAGCGGCGCGGACCTCGTCGAGTATGACCTGGACAAGTTCCTCGAGACCGCGGAGGCCGTGATGCGGCGCCGAAACGTCGTCTTGACCGAAGCCCAGTGCTCCGTGCTGCGCCGCGCCTGGACGCGGGCGCGCAACCTTACCGCGGAGGCCGCGGAGGCCGCGCCCGTAACGTGAGAGTCACGGTCCTCGGCAGCGGCAGCGCCGGCAACGCGACGCTCGTGGACAGCGCGGGCGTCTCGATTCTGATCGACGCCGGCTTCAGCGGCCGCGACCTCGAGAACCGCATCCGGCTCACCGGCCTCGAGCCGGACCGGCTGACCGCCATCGTCATAACACACGACCACGTCGACCACACTCGCGGCATGGGCGTGCTGGCGCGGCGGTTCGGCGTGCCGCTGTACCTGACTCGGCGCACCGCCGCCGCGTGCCGCGACCTGCTGAACGGCGAGGAGACCGTCCGCGAGTACGCTTCATCGGGGCCGTTCCGCATCGGACCGTTCGACATCCGTCCGTTCGTGACCGTGCACGACGCAGTCGACCCTGTCGCCATCACCGTACAGCACCTCGAGACCGGGACACGACTCGGCGTGGCGCTGTACCTGACACGGCGCACCGCCGCCGCGTGCCGCGTCCTGCTGAACGGCGAGGAGAGCGTCCGCGAGTAAGCTTCATCGGGGCCGTTCCGCATCGGACCGTTCG
>JBOHRM010000077.1:0-2721 GCA_050732715.1 Longimicrobiales bacterium | reverse complement strand
CGCCTTACCTGCTCGTCGCCCTCATCCTCGTGCTGACGCGTTTGCCGCAGCTCCCGCTGCAACGGCTTCTCACCGGAATATCGATCTCGTTGCCGAACATCTTCGGGACCTCGATCACCGGCGCCGTGCAGCCGTTCTATCTGCCCGGCTTCGTGTTCCTGCTCGTCGTCGCCATCACGTATGTCATTCACCGGATGAGCTTCGCCCAGATCACCGAGTCCTGGCGGATCGCGGGGAAGCAGATCATGGGCGCCGGCATCGCGCTGCTGTTCGCCCTTCCACTCGTGCGCGTGTTCATCCACTCGGGCGCGGCGTTCAACGACTCGGGTCTCGAGAGCATGCCGATCACGCTCGCCGAGGGAGCGGCGACCCTCGCGGGCAACGCGTGGCCGCTCTTCGCGCCGTGGATCGGAGCGCTCGGTGCCTTCATTGCGGGGAGCAACACCGTCAGCAACCTGACGTTCTCACTCTTCCAGTTCGCGACGGCCCAGAACATCGGCGCGATCCCCGAGGTGGTTGTCGCCGCTCAGGCCGTCGGCGGCGCGGCAGGCAACATGATCACCGTGCACAACGTCGTCGCCGCCGCGGCCACGGTGGGACTCATGGGCCGCGAAGGTCTGCTCCTGCGCAAGACCATCTTCCCAATGATCTACTATTGCCTGCTCACCGGCGCGATCGCTTTCATCTGGATCAACGGGATCGGCGCGAACGCCGGCACGATCGTCTTCGTCGCCGTCATCGCAGCACTGGCTGGCGCGCTCGCCGTGATGCGGCGTAAGGTGATCCCGCCCAAACGGCGGCCGGCGGCCGAGCGCGCAGAGGAGTGGGCGGGCAGGCGTTGACGTGCAGCGCGTAACTCAGAACCACGAGGAGCCCAAATGCACAGCATCCGCATAATTTCACCGGTGATCCTGCTCGTAACCTTCGCCGTCACCGGCTGCGCCGTCGACGTCGGCGGTGACGACGCGGCTGCACAGACCGGCGCGCAGTCGGCCGCGACCGCGGGCGGCCAGAGCGCGGCGAACTATCAGGTCGACGCCTCGTGGCCCGGCGTACTGCCGAACAAGTGGGCGATCGGGGAGGTGTCGGGCCTCGCAGTCGATCGTCACGACAACATCTGGATCCTTCATCGGCCGAGCACGCTCGATGACCGAGAAGCCGGCGCCGAACAGGATCCGCCCACGGGCGAGTGCTGTCTCCGCGCTCCTCCCGTGATCGCGTTCGATCAGGACCAGAACGTGATCAAGGCTTGGGGCGGGCCCGGCGAAGGGTATGATTGGCCCGCGAGCGAGCACGGCCTCTACGTCGACGCCGAAGACAATGTCTGGATTGGCAGCAACGGCGAACGCGCCAACCACGTGCTCAAGTTCACCGCGGTCGGCGAGTTGTTGTTCCAGATCGGCCGCGCTGGCGAGTCGGGAGGATGCTATGACACGAGGTCGCTCGGCGGGCCCGCCGACATCCACGTCGACGGTGAAAACGACGAGGTCTACATCGCCGACGGCTACGTGAATCGCCGCGTCATCGTCTTCGACTCGAACACCGGCGCCTACAAGCGGCACTGGGGCGCGTATGGCGAGCGACCCGATGACAGCGTCGAGCTCGGCCGGTACCAGCCGAGCGAGGAGCCGGCACGGCAGTTCCGCGGCCCCGTCCACGCCATACAGGTCTCGAACGACGGGCTCGTCTACGTCGCGGACCGGAGGAGCAACCGCGTTCAGGTGTTCCAGCGCGACGGCACGTTCGTGGAGGAGGTGATGTTCGACCCCGAGACCTTATCGATGGGATCGACGTGGGACATCGAGTTCTCGAGGGACCCGGACCAGACCTACATGTACGTCCCTGACGGCACGAACTACAAAGTCCGCGTGGTGCGGCGGAGCGATTTCGAGGTGGTGGGCGAGTTCGGCAGCTACGGCCGCAACGCGGGCATGTTCGGCTGGGTCCACAACCTGGCGATGGACTCGCAAGGCAATATCTACACGAGCGAGGTCATCGGCTACGAGCGTGTGCAGAAGTTCGTCCCGGGAACGAATGAATAGCGGCTACGTAAGCGACATCACGTAGAACGATCGGCCAATGCCCACCTGCACTATGGCCTTGTAGGCATTCTAGGCCATTCTCGGCGCTGCTGATTGCCACGAATCCAGATGAATCCGAGCTCACAACGAGATCGGCATCGAATAAACAGGTTGACACGTATCAACGAACATGGAGGTGAAATGTCTCCCCTGCATGATCCGTCGCATCCGATCGCGACGCCGGTCGAAGACGGCCGCGTCCGTGATTCCGCCGGCGAACTGGGTCCGCAGCGTCGTCCTTATACGAAGCCGGCGCTCGAGTGCCTAGGCCCTTGGCGCGCGCTCACGCTTCAACAAAGCGTCCCCATCGGCATGTTCGAAATGCCTCCGGGCGGACGAATCCGTGATCTCAATGCTTGACGGAATCGTGGCCTAACGCGATCGCGCCCATCTCCCTGAAACGAGGGCGTTACCAACGAGAACGAAGGCACGGTCACCCTGCTACTCGGACAATGAATAGGAGCGGATACCGGCCCGCGCCGGACGTCATTGCGACCGATCTCGGTCACGAGCTGATCCTGCTCGACCCCGGCAGCGGCCAGATGTACGGCCTGAACGAGACCGGCCGGCTGGTCTGGCTCACGCTTCCGTCGCGCTCTGTCGAGAACATTGCGGCGACCATCGCCGCGCGCTTCAACGT
>JBOHRM010000076.1:0-1558 GCA_050732715.1 Longimicrobiales bacterium | reverse complement strand
GACACCATTCTCGATGACCCGCGCACGTTCAATGCGTTGATGGCCGGTCACGAGTTCAGTGGCGCGCCGCTGAATCTCGTGTTCTATCTGCTGGTCCGCCACGCGTTACTCGAGGACGGCATCGAGGACCGCCAGCTCGCGGACTATCTGACCGCCTTGCTGCTGACGTTCGGGCGCGCGCGCCGACCGCGCCGCCTCGAGCAGGACGTCGCCGAGTTCCGCTACCTCGTCGACATCGTCGCCGAAGGCGATCGCAGCACGGGCCGGCGTGCGTTTCTGCTGCGCGTGCACCTCGGCGAGTTCGCCCTCTGGCTCAGTGGCGTGTTCCCCGACCACATCACGGCGCGCGTTCGGCGGCGCGGCGCGCCCGGCCTCCGCTACTACGAGGAGCTCGGCGCCGCCGGGTTCCGTATGGCCGCCCGCTTCGAGGACGCCGAGCGCCATGGTCTCCACGGCGTGTACGCGCACTGCGCCGAGTCATTCCCCGCCCTGCGCATTGCGCTCAACCGCATCGCGGACCGGCACCTTTTTCCGGTCAAGGGAGACCGCATCGAGCGGCTGCTCCGTCAGACGGCGGACAAGCTTCGGACTTCTGGGTCCTAAAGTGCTCCAGTTTCGCGATTACCGCCGCGTGTCCTAAGCTTGCGTGGGTTTACGAAACGAATCGCGACCATATATACGTCGGCGTATTTCTGACCAGAAGCACTAAGCCTTGATTCCGCCACACCGCGGACAGTTCCGCCAGTGCGGCTCGAGGGCGGCGCCGCAGGTGCAGATGCGGCGCAGCGCGTGGCCGCACGCCGTGCAGAACCGGTGCGCCGAGCGGGCGGGATCGCCGCAGCCTGCGCAGCTCGAGGTCTCATCGGCGAGAAGCGAGAGCAACGGCCGGACTTCGTCGAGGCTGGTCACACCCGCGCGGACCTTGCGCCACGCGTCGTGTCCCAGCGAAGTGTAGCCGGCCGCCCGGGCCGCATCGCGAATTGCGTCCGCGGGCCTGCGCCGCAGGATCATCTCGCGCACTCGGCCGCCGACCGCGAGCAGCTCGAACAGGCCGACGCGGCCACGGTAACCGGTCCCATCGCAGCGGGCGCAGCCGCCGGGTTCGTAGAGGGTGACGGGCCGCGGTGGCAACCCGGCCGCGTCGAGCTCGCGCGGATCGGCGAGGCGTTCGACGCGGCAATGCTCGCAGAGCCGGCGAGCGAGCCGCTGCGCCACGATCCCGATCAAACCCGCCGCGACCAGATACGGCGGCGCGCCCATCTCCGCGAGGCGCGTCGCCGCCGTCGGCGCGTCGTTCGTATGTACGGTCGAGAGCACGAGATGGCCGGTCAGCGCCGCGGCCATCGCCGTCTCGACCGTCTCGCGGTCTCGTAGCTCGCCGACCATGATCACGTCCGGGTCCTGCCGCAGCACCGCCCGCAGCGCCGACGCGAAGCCGAGCCCCGCCCGGCGGTGAACCTGCACCTGCGTCAGCCCCGGGAGCCGATACTCGACCGGGTCCTCGAGCGTCACGATGTTGCGTTGCTCGCGGTCGAACCCCGCCAGCGCACCGTACAAC
>JBOHRM010000075.1:0-3361 GCA_050732715.1 Longimicrobiales bacterium | reverse complement strand
GACAAATGTTGCTGACTGTCCGTTTATTCATCATTCATCATGCATCATTCATCATTCGCAATCCATAGCCGATGCTCCCCGTCGCGCGTTTACTGTTTCCGGCGATCCGGTGGGATCCCCGCACAGGTTTTGCCGGCGAGGCCGAGGCGATCCATGCCGCGCTCCGGCGCGGAGTCGGCGGTTTCACGATTTTCGGCGGTCCGGCCGACGCGGTGGCCGAGCTGACGGAGGGGCTGCGCGCGCGCAGCGACCATCCGCTGTTGATCGCGAGCGACCTCGAGCGCGGCGCCGGCCAGCAGTTCGCGGGAACGACGGCGCTGCCGCCTCTCGCCGCGCTCGGCTCACTCGACGACCTCGATGCGACGCGTCGCGCCGCCGCGCTGACCGCGCGTGAAGCGATGGCGCTCGGCATCAACTGGATTCACGCGCCGGTGGCGGACGTCGATCTCGAGCCACGCAACCCGATCATCGGCAGCCGCGCGTTCGGCACCCGGCCCGAATCGGTGGCACGTCACGTCGCCGCGTGGATCCGCGGCTGCCACGAGGAAGGCGCGCTGTGCTGCGCGAAGCATTTCCCCGGCCACGGCCGCACGGTAGACGATTCGCACGCGCTGCTGCCGCGCGTCGCCGCATCGCGCCCCGAGCTCGACGAGGCGGACCTGAAGCCGTTCCACGCCGCCGTTCGGGCGGGTGTCGACTCGATCATGACCGCGCACGTCGCGTTCAGCGCGCTCGACCCGAGCGGCACAGCGGCCACGCTGTCCCACGAGATCATCGGTGGATTGCTCCGGCGCGAGCTCGGCTTCAGCGGTCTCATCGTCACCGATGCGTTGATCATGCGCGGCCTGATCGAGGCGGGCGCGGATGAGCCGAGCGCCGCTGTCTCGGCGGTCGCGGCCGGCTGCGATGCGCTCCTCTACCCGAGCGACCTGGATGCCGTCACCCGTGCGCTCGAGGCCGGGATCGGCCGCTCGCTATCCGAGCCGCGCGCGGCCGATGCGATCGAGCGCGTGAGCGCCGTCACGGCGCGCTCGCCCGCCTGCCGCGACGGCGAGTGGGGCCGCGCCGAGGATCGTGCCTGGGCCACGAGCATCGGCGAGCGTGCGATCGTGACCGCGCGCGGCGAGCCGCGCGCGACCCTCGCCTCGCATGTATCGCTCGACGTGCTCACGATCGATGACGACGTCGGCGGCCCGTTCGCTGCGCCGCCTCGCGACGCGTTCCCGCGCGCGCTGCGGGCAGCCGGCTTCGACGTCCGCGAGGTCGAGGGTGCCGACGTCGCCTCCGACACCGCGCGCCGGCAGCCGGAAATCGCCGCCGGCGAGGCGAATCGTACACTGGTCGTCGCGCTGTATGCGGACATCCGCGCGTGGAAAGGCCGGCCGGGCCTGACGGAGGACGCGCAGGCACGGCTCGCGGAGATCGTCGCGCGGCGGCCGCCGGCGCTCATCCTCCTCTTCGGCCATCCGCGCCTCGCCGCCGACATGCCCGGCGAGACCGTGGTCGCCGCATGGGGCGGCGAGCCGATCATGCAGGAGTCTGCCGCGCGCTGGCTCGCGGCCACAACGTAGCTCGCCCCGTTCGCGTTCTCGACGAGCCTGTGTTGCGGTGCAACGAACGCGCACTGCAGCCGTTCTCCCACAACGTCCCATTTTGCTGCGCAACGAACTCACTCGCGCGCATGCTACCACCTGGCTCGCATGCCGGCTTCGCAGATGCGTGAGGGAAGCGATACCATTTCGCTCATGTCGACACGGGGCAGACGGCGCGCAGAGGCGAAGCGCCGCGGCGAACGGAGCGCGAAGCGAAGCGTAGCGCCGGTCCGGCGTGCGCCCGCGCGCCGCTCGTTCTCCAGCCGGTGCGCGCGGTTCGTGCACGGCCACGCCGTAGCGTTCACGGCCGGCGTCGTCGCGCTGAGTCTGCTCTTCTCGTGGCTCGCGTTCCAACCCACGCCGCACACCGGCGGTGACAACGCGGCATACATCGCGCTCGGCCGGTCGCTGCTCGAGCGGCACGCCTACCTCGAGCTGTACGACCCCGCGCAGCCGCCGCACACGCAGTATCCGCCGGTGTTCCCCGGGATCCTGGCCGTCGCCATGGCGGCCGGGCTCGCGCCATGGGTCCCGCTCAAGCTGATCGTCGTCGCGTTCGGCGCGGCCGCGGTTGGGTTTTCCTTCTTGTGGATTCGCCGGCGCGGCCGGCCGCTGCTGGCACTCGGCGTCGCGGTCCTGCTCGGCATCGCGCCGGGCGTGCTGACCGAGAACCACTGGATCCTCTCGGACGCGCCGTTCTGGTGCTTCACGGCCGCGGCGCTGTGGGCGTTCGAGCGGTTGCCGCCGGCGGCGCGCGGCCGATTCCTGTTCGGCGTGGCCGCAGTCGTGATCGCTTACTTCACACGCTCCGCCGGATTGCCGCTCGCGTTCGCCGCGCTCGGCTGGCTCGCCTGGCGCCGCCGCTGGAAACACCTCGCGATCCTCGCCGGCGTGTTCTTCCCGCTCGCGTTCGCGTGGTGGCTGCGTGCGCGCTCGCTCGGCGGCGTCGACTACGTCAGCCAATTCCTGCTGGTCGACCCGTACTCGCCCGCGCTCGGCCATGTCGGCATGGCCGACCTCGTTCGCCGCGCGGCCGAGAACGCCGTCAACTATGTCCATATCCATCTGCCGCGACTGCTGCTCGGACGCATGGAGAGGTGGCTCGATCCGCCTTCGTTGTTGCTGTTCGCGCTGGCCGCCGTGGGCTGGGCGCGCAGTATGCGCCGGCCGGGTGTGGCCGAGCTGTTCCTTCCGCTTTACCTGGGCCTGCTGCTGGCATGGCCGGCGGTGTGGTCGGGCGAGCGGTTCTTGTTGCCTGCGCTGCCGCTGCTGCTCTTCTATTCCGGCGATGTCGTCGTGCGCGTGGCGACTCGGCTCGACCGGCGAGCCGGCTTGGCGGCCGGCGCGGCGGTGTTTGCGCTCATCATCGCCGCGGCTGTCCACGCCTTGAGGCTCGAGGTCCGGTACGCCGCCGCGTGCCGTGAGGCGTACCGCGCCGGTGACCCATACCCCTGTCTGCCTGGTGAGCCGTGGCGCGAATTCTTCGCGGTCGCCGAGGCAGCCCCGGACGCGCTGCCCGACGGCGCCGCCGTCATTTCGCGCAAGCCCAGGCTGTTCTACGCGCTCTCCGGGCTGCCGGGCCGGATCTATCCGTTCACGGATGACGCGGACACGTTCTTCGCATTCGCCGACACGTCGCGGACGCGGTACCTCGTATTCGATGGGCTCGGCCGGCCGTCGCAGGCGTATGTCCGGCCGGTGCTGGTGCGCAGGCCCGGCGCGTTCTGTGCCATGTTCGCCGCGCCGGGCGGGACGGCGCTGTTCGGGAT
>JBOHRM010000074.1:0-1633 GCA_050732715.1 Longimicrobiales bacterium | reverse complement strand
GGCAAACGCACGCCCTGTGCCTGAGCCGCCTCGGGCGTCGTTCGATGCGGCGCGCCGGTCTCGACGTGGGTAGGCACGCGCGATCGGCGCTCCGCCATGCTGCGCCGCCCTCCTGGGCTCCGCCTTGCCGGGCTCAGGCGATTTCCGGCGCGTGAATCGCGGACCCGCGAGCGTTCCCGCAACGTGAAGGCCGTTTCAGCGCCGCTCGATCGAACCTTCTTCGCGCGGCCGGCCGAACGCGTTGCGCGTGATCTGCTCGGCGCCGTGGCGGTCTCCCTGATCGATGGCGTCGAGACGGCGGGCCGCATTGTCGAGACCGAAGCGTATGTCGGCCCGCACGACCCTGCGTCACACGGCGCCGAACGCGTCGGCCGGACCCTCCGCAATCGTTCGATGTTCGGCCCGCCGGGCATCGCTTATGTCTACCGCAGCTACGGCGTGCACTGGTGTCTAAACGTCGTGACGGACGCTGTCGACTACCCGGCCGCCGTGCTGATCCGGGCGCTCGAGCCGGTCCACGGTCTCGACATCATGAGACGGCGGCGGTTCGGCGCCCCGACGGCTCCGCACCGCAGCGGGAAGAGCCGGGGAGAAGAGCGGACGTCGGGCGCCGCACCATCCGTCTCTGCGTTGGGGAGCGACACGCAGCTCTGTAGCGGCCCCGGCAAGCTCACCTCCGCGCTCGGCATCACCTCCGAGCACGACGGCCATCCGCTCGACCTCGCGCCGCTCGTGATCGTGCGTGGTGCAACCGTGGCCGATGACAGGATCGGGCGTGGCCCGCGGATCGGCATCACGCGCGCGGCAGACTGGCCGCTGCGCTTCTTCGTTCGCGACAACCCGCACGTCTCGAGAAACAAATCGTCCGCACGTTTGCGCGGACGTGGCACAAGTCGTGCGCCGCGTTGACGGTCGACACCTGGCCGAAGGCGGACGCCTACGGTCCCAGGCGATGATCGAGCAAGGAGGAAGAATGGCGAGCGTGCCCGGACCCTCGCCCGATAAGCCGTTCCCGCCGCCCGGTGCGCCCGAGCCCGAGCCGGCGCGCGAACCCGAAGAAGAAGAAGACCAGCGGATCGCCAGGCCTGACCGCGAGGACGATCCGCCCTGGATGCCGGAACCCTACGACCCCGAACGCGAGACCGTCGAGCCGTTCACGCCTTCCAAGCCGGCCGAACCGGCGCCGCTTCCGTGACGGTTTGAGAGTTCCGAGTTCCGAGTTCCGAGTTGGAGTCGGTCACATCGATTCCACCGGAACCCGGAACCGGAGCCAACTCACATAGACACATCGGCTAACCCCGCCTACATTGCCGCCGCACTGCCACCGCGGTACCGCGCAACAACGCGTAACAGGTTGAGTGAAACGGAACCCCGAAGATAGCCGTAACTCGGAACTCGGAACCCGGAACTCGGAACCCGATCGTGAACCTATTCGTTTGCATCAAACGCGTTCCGGACACGGAAGCGAAGATCCGGATTGCCGCGTCCGGCGAGATGATCGACCACGCCGGCATCAAGTTCGTGATCAGTCCGTACGACGAGTTCGCACTCGAGACGGCGCTGCGGCTGAAGGAAGCGAAGGGCTCAGGCTCGGTCACGGCGTTGACCGTGGGCGGGCCGGCCTCCTCCGAGC
>JBOHRM010000073.1:0-21168 GCA_050732715.1 Longimicrobiales bacterium | reverse complement strand
GGCCAGCACCGCGACGGCGCGGTGCGCGGCAGGGCTACGTCTCATGGCTCGACTCCTCGAATGGTTGCGCGCTCGTGGATGTGCGATCCTGCGAGCATAGGGCGGCCGGTAGCGCCGGTCAACGTGTACGGCTAGAATCGCCGTATGGTGATCACGAGCGTGAACCCGGCCACGGGTGAGACGGTCGAGACATATGAGACGCTGAGCACGAACGAGCTCCGCGCCGCGATCGTAGCGTCCTCAGAGGCGTTCGAGTCGTGGCGTCAAACTTCGTTCGCCGAGCGCGCGGACGCTTTGCGCCGCGTCGCCTGGATCTTGCGCGATCGCGCGGGCGAGCTCGCCCGGCTCATGGCGCTCGAGATGGGCAAGCCGGTCACGGGCGGGCGCGCCGAGTGCGAGAAATGCGCGTGGGTCTGCGAGTACTACGCCGAGAACGCCGAGCGTTTCCTCGCGCCCGAACCGGTCGCGACGGACGCGAGCCTGAGCATCGTCGCATTTCGTCCGCTCGGTCCCATCCTCGCCGTCATGCCATGGAACTTCCCGTTCTGGCAGGTCTTCCGATTCGCCGCGCCCGCGCTCATGGCGGGCAACGTCGCACTGCTCAAGCACGCCTCGAACGTGCCCGGCTGTGCGCTGGCGATCGAGCGGATCATCCGTGACGCAGGCGTGCCCGAGCACGTGTTCCGAACGTTGCTGATCGCTACCGAGCAGGTGCGTTCGGTCGTGCGCGACCCACGCGTCGCGGGTGTGACGCTGACCGGCAGCGTGGGCGCGGGTCGTGCCATCGGGAAACAAGCGGGCGAGCGGCTGAAGAAAACCGTGCTCGAGCTCGGCGGCAGTGACCCATATATCATCCTTGCCGATGCCGACCTCGACCACGCCGCCGAGACGTGTGTCGAGAGCCGGCTGATCAACTCGGGTCAGAGCTGTATCGCGGCCAAGCGGTTCATCGTGGTCCAACCGGTGCGCGAGGCGTTCGAACGCCGTTTCGTCGAGCGCATGGAGGCCGCGCGCGTCGGAGACCCCTTGCGGGAAGACACACAGGTCGGCCCGCTCGCGAGGCGTGACCTGCGTGACGAGCTGCACGAACAAGTCATACAGAGTCTCCGGCGCGGCGCGCGCTGTCTGCTCGGCGGAGAGGTCCCGGCCGGCTCCGGCGCGTACTACCCGCCGACCGTGCTGACGGATGTGAAGAAGCCGATGGCGGCCTACAAGGAAGAGCTGTTCGGGCCGGTCGCCGCGATCATCCCCGTGAAGGACGAAGAGGCCGCGATCCGTGTCGCGAACGACAGCGTGTTCGGCCTCGGCGCGGCCGTGTTCACAGCTGACGTCGAGCGCGGCGAGCGTATCGCGGCGGACGCGCTCGAGGCGGGCTCCTGCTTCGTCAATGCTGCCGTCCGATCCGACCCGCGCCTGCCGTTCGGCGGCATCAAGGAGAGCGGCCACGGCCGCGAGCTGTCGCAGTACGGCATCCGCGAGTTCGTCAACATCAAGACCGTCTACGTCGCCTGACCGGCTCGTGGCCCGGCCGAGGTTGGGAGGGGCGGATCAGCGCTGACCCTCGACAGGGCGGCCGAGCGACACGAGGTTTGCGAGGATACGGTAGGCGCCGGGCACGCGTTGGGGCAGCTGGCGGAACAGAGAGAGGCCGGTGTAAACGTACCAGCCCTCCCCGACCCGGGCCGCGAGCAGCGCTCCGCGCAACGGCTCCATATCCGGGTCCGCCATCTCGAGCAGCGGCGTGTAGCGATCGTCCCACGTGTCGGCGAAGTACAGGCCGCGCTCCTGGACCCAGCCGTCGAAGTCCGCCGTGGCGATCGCATTCGGCACGCTCAACAGCGGATGGCTCGGGTCGAGCAGCCGGATCGGCGCGGCCTCGTCCGTGACGCGCCCGTGCGGTCTCGCGATGGTCAGCGGGTACGGCGCAAAGCCGCCTTCCGCGTACTCATATTGATTGTACTGCACGATGACCGTGCCGCCGTCGCGCGCGTAGTCGAGCAGCCGGTCGTTGTAGGCGATCACGTCGGGGCGGACCTCGAAGGTGCGTATGCCGAGGACGATCGCATCGAAACGCGAGAGGTCCGCGGCCGCGAGCGCGTCCGCATCGAGTGGCGTGACGGCAACGCCGATTTGCCGCAGTGCGAGTGCGCCGGCATCGCCCGCGCCTTCGATGTAGCCGACGTCGAGGTCGGCCGCGACCTGGACGGGGACGACCGCGATGTCGATGGCGGCATCGCGATAGAGCGTTCTCGGGCGCGTGTGCGGGTACTCGATCACGGTGTAGCCGCGATCATAGCGCGCACCGGACGCCGCTTCGAACACCACGCGCACTCGATATTCGCCGGGCGCCGATGTCTCCGGAGGTTCGATCGAGAACTGCAACTCGCGATGGCCGGCGTTCTGCTCGAGCGTGACCGGTACGGACGGAGGCGTCGCCTGCCAACCCGTTGGCGTTTCGACGCGGAGTGTGCCGGTCACCGATCCCGTCGCCTCGGATGTCAGCTCGACGGTGATCGCGCGGCTGGTCGCGCGTCCGCCCGCGCCGGTCCCGCCGTTTTCGTCCGTGCCTGACGCGACTGGCGCCATCGGAAGGACCGTGAACGTCGGGCTGACCGCGACGTTGATCGCGGGGACGACGAGCACGGGGATCCGCCGCTCGCCTTGCGCCCTGTCCACCTCGACGTACGTGGCCTCCACCGTACGATCGACAACGTGCTCGCCAATGCGCACCCTGGCCGTGGCGTTCAGCGGCGGCGGCTCGAAAGGCAACGCGCGTACGGTCGGGTCTTGCGGCCAGCGATAGAGGTCGGCGTCTCGCGCCTCGCGCACGTAGTACGGCTCCGTCGCTGGTTCTCCGGCCGGAACGCGAACGGTGAAACGTCGGCGAACGACGGCGCCGGGCGGCAGTGCGTCACGCGCTTCCGTGTCTTCGGGGAGCGCATTCCAGCCCGGCGGCAGCGCCGGCTCGACCGCTACGACATCGACGGGCCGTGGGCCGCCGTTCCACAGGCTCAGCGTCAACCCGATCTCCTGACCGGGCACCATCCGCGCGTCGTCGACCTGTGCATCGAGCACGAGCCCGGCGGCGGTCCAGAGCGCCACATCCAGCTGGTGCCGCTCGATCTCGATCGCTCGCCGCAGCGCATCGGCGCCCGCGCGCTCGGTCATCGAGTCCGCGGCCAGCAGCTCGGCGCGCGCCCGGTCGAGGATCGGTGTGATCGAGTCCGGCGCGAGCGGGTTGAACGACCGTTGAGCCTCCACGACCTGCGCCTCGTACCGGCGCAATGCTTCCGCGATTGCCGGCGGAGCCGCCGACGTTCGGCCGCCGGCGCCATGTTCCGCGATCATCGACAGCGTCGTGTCGATCCCGGCGAAGAGTGACGCGCCACTGGCCGGGTACTCGCCCGCCAACACCGCGATCGCGGCGTGCTGCGGCCCGGCCGGTTCCGCCTGACCCATGTCCTGTGACCGGTGGCGGCTTCGGCTCGCCATCGCGACCTGGAAATGCGAGCGGCCGAGCAGCGGATCGTAATCGCCCGTCGACATCGAGATCGGCTCGTCGCCGCGCGGGCGCCACACCGCTTGGAACAAGTAGGTCGGCTGATGCTCGCGCACGCCGCTCACGATCTGCTCGGGGAGCTCCGAGGCGTCGCCCGCCGCGCGGAACGCGTCGCGCGCGAGGATGCCGGCGACCTGATGGTGTCCGTGGCCATCGGCGGGCGTGCCGCTGAACACCGAGATCAAGATGTCGGGCCGAAAGCGCCGCACGACCTCGACGAGGTCGGCGAAGATCTCGTCACGCGGCCAGTGGCCGAACGTCTCGTCCGCCGATCGGGAGAAGCCGAAATCGTATGCGCGCGTGAAGTATTGCGTCGCGCCATCGAGCCGCCGCGCGGCGAGCAGCTCCTCGCTGCGAATCAAACCCAGACCCTCTTGCAGCTCGCCGCCGATCAGGTTTTGCCCGCCTTCGCCGCGCGTCAGCGAGATGTACGCGGCGTCCGCGCCCTCACCGAGCGCGAGCGCGCTCAGCACCGCCGTGTTCTCGTCATCCGGGTGCGCGCCGATCATCAGGACGCGCTTCGTCGTGCCCAGTCGTCTCAGCGCCAGACCGAGTCCCGCGGCGCCGCCGTATTCCACGACGCTCTCGGCGCCGCCCACCTGAGCGGAGATCGGGACACGGCTGGGGCCACCGATCAACATAGATGCGACCACGGACGAGATCGCGATGCGCACGAGAACGAAAACAGATCGTGTCATGGAGCAACGTTAACGGAAGACCCTTGTTAGAGGCCAGCTTCCTGCCTGAGTCCCTAACAAAACAGGAACCTCCGGGCACGAAAGAATGATCCTTGCCAGGATGTTCTCATGCGAACATCTTGGGTTCAGTGAGCCAGCCGAGCTGGACCAGAACGAAAGGGCCTCCAGTCCAAGGAACGCATGCCGTGCCCGGCGAGTCGGAGTTCATCACGGCGATCGAGGCAGCACAACACCTGGGTTTCGAGGTCCAACACGTCCGTCGGCTCCTTCGCCAGGGGAAACTGGATGGCGAGAAAGTCGGCCGGGATTGGATCGTTCGGCGCGAGAGCATCGCACGTTACGTGGGTGGCCGCGCGAACCTTCGCCTCCCTCTGGACAGTGATGTGCGTAATCGACGAGCACGACGATGAGCAAACGCAGCGTTAGCGATCCAACGCTTCGCACGAATGGCCGTCCGAATCGCCCCACGGCGCCGTCGGCGGCTAGTACCTCCGCCGTTCAGAACGGCTCTCGGTACAACGGTCCTACGCAACGCGAGGTCGTGCCCTTCGAGCAGGCCCGAGTCCGTTTTTCGCCAACACTGTTCGGTCAAGGATGCGAATTCGTCGTCGAGCACTGCGATAATCTTAGCTTCACGCGCCGGTTCGCGGATGATAGTATTGACTTGATCGTCACGTCGCCTCCGTACAACATTGGCAAGGCGTATGAGACCCGACTAGCGCTTGACGAATATGTCGCGATGCAGGAGCGCGTGATCGATGAGTGCGTACGCGTTCTTCATCCGCGTGGTTCCATATGCTGGCAAGTTGGCAACCATGTCGACAATGGAGAAGTATATCCGCTCGATATTGTACTTTATCCGGCTTTCAGGCGACGTGGTCTGAAGCTCCGTAATCGGATCGTCTGGTATTTCGGACATGGACTGCATTGCACGCGCCGCCACTCCGGCCGGCATGAAACGATCCTCTGGTTTACCAAAGGTAACGACTATATCTTTGACCTCGACCCCATTCGAGTTCCTGCCAAGTATCCGAACAAGAAGGCATATAAGGGTGTGAATGCTGGCCAGCTGTCAGGCCACCCCCAGGGTAAGAATCCAAGTGACGTCTGGGAGATACCGAACGTAAAATCCAATCATATTGAGAAAACCGTTCATCCCTGCCAATTTCCCGTTGAATTGGTCGAACGCCTCGTGCTTTCAATGACGAAGGAGGGAGGCACTCTTCTCGATCCCTATATGGGTGTGGGTTCTGCGCTAATCGCGGCACTGAAGCACGGCCGAAACGCATACGGTTGCGACATCGATCGAGATTACGTCAGGATCGCACTGGATCGTATCGCTGCGTTGGAAGCGGGAACGCTAGTGACGCGTCCGATGGGAAAGCCGATCTACGACCCGTCGCTTCCCAACGGCGGCCATTGACCGCCACGAATCGGCTCTATGCTGCCGACCAATAATCCGAAATCGCTCGCGGCTCTGGATAGCGCGAATGGATTCGCGCCTGGCTCAGGGGCAGGCGCGTCGATTCGTTGCATCGTTCGGCGTCCGCCTCCAGAGCCAGCTGCGATTAGAGAGATCTCGACCCGCGCGGTCCGCTCGCGGCGTGCGCTATGACGCAATCACCCTGAAGTGGCGGCCTGGTCAGGTCCCCGCCGCGATGCCGGTTCGTTTAATCTGTAAGACAGCCTTAGTGGTCGAGTTCGTAAGTACGGTGACGTATTCGGGCGTCGAGGCGCCCCGCTGACAAGGCGCGAGGCCGAAGGCATAGCGGGGCTATGTCGAGCGCCGAGCAACGCAGCCAGCGGGGATGCATCGGCGTCCGATACGTTGCCGTATTTGCGGACTCGACCACTTAGGACTGCCGTAGGACCCGCTTGACCGCGTGACCCCAGCGGTTCACCTTGACAAACAATCCGCGTGATGGCGCGAAACGGGCGACCGGCAAAGGACCCGCACCAGGAGAGACACATGGAAACGCCTCTGGCCAGCCATTCGATCGTGGACCGTATGAAGGGCGCCGCGATGTTGGATGTTCCGACGTACGAGGAGGTCGAAGCGGACCACACCGCGACGGGACAGGCGGCGGGCGTCGTCGCAATGGCTGCGATCGCCTCCGCGATCGGCGCGTGGGGCACGGGAGGTCGTGGCATCATCGGCGGACTGATCGCCGCGCTCGTCGGCTGGCTCATCTGGGCCGGCGTCACCTACATCATCGGCGATAAGCTGCTCGGGGGCACGGCGACCTGGGGCGAGCTGCTGCGCACGATCGGCTTTGCGCACGCGCCGGGCGTGCTGATGGTCCTTGCCATCATCCCCTTGCTCGGCTGGCTGGTCGCCGTCGTTGTCGGCCTCTGGATGCTGATCGCCGGCGTGATCGCGATCCGCCAGGCGCTCGATTTCAGCACCGGCAAGGCGATCGGCACGGCGCTGCTCGGTTGGATCGTGCTCGTGATTCTCAGATCGGCCGTCGCCTGGATCGCCTAGCGTCTGACGATCCGACGGCCAAGCCGCGGTCCCGGCCGCGGTCGGATGAGCGTCAGCCGGATATCCGCGCGCACGCGCGGTCGAGTCGAGCGACGCCCTCCGCGACCTCTTCCTCCGTGATCAGCAGTGATGGCCCGATGCGGACGACGTTGCCGTGGAGTCCGCCGACGCCGACGAGCACGCCCTCCGCCTTCGTCGCCTCGAGCAATGCGCGCGCCCGCGGCGGGGCCGGCTGTTTGGTCGACCGGTTCTCGACCAGCTCGAGCGCTTGCATCAGACCGATGCCGCGGACATCGCCGATCCAGTCGTAGCGCTGCGCGAGTGCGTCGAGGCCGGCGCGCAGCTGGCGCCCGCGTTCGGCGGCTCGGGCGGGCACGTTCTCGCGCACCATCACATCGTTCGTCGCGATCGCCGCCGTCATCGCCACGGGATTGCCGCCGAACGTCGAGATCGTCTTCGCGGTCCACGCCTGGGCGATCTCGTCGCGCGTGATCGTGGCGCCGGCGGGGAATCCGTTCGCGATGCCTTTCGCCATGACCATGATGTCCGGCTCGACGCCCCAGTGCTCGATGCCGAACCAATGATCGCCGGTGCGGCCGAAGCCGGCCTGGACCTCGTCACAGATGAACAGGCCGCCGTAGGCGCGGATGATCTCGGCCACACGCTGGAAGTAGCCGCCCGGCGGCACGATGTAGCCGCCCACGCCGAGGATCGATTCCGCGATGAACGCGGCGGGCCGGCCGTTCGTCGTGGTCTGAATGACGTCCTCGAGATCGCTGGCGAGCGCGTCGACGCACCGTTCGTCGCACGGCGAGCCGAACGGGCAACGGTACGGGTTCGGTGACACGACGTGCTTGATCCCGGCCACCGTCGAGGCCAACGGCCGCCACGGCGCGTGCGCGGTCAGATTCGTGGCGAGCACGCTGCGGCCGGAATAGCCGTGACGCAACGCGATGACCTCGCCGCGGCCGGTGTACATGCACGCGAGCATGACCGCCGTCTCGACGGCCTCGGTGCCACTGTTCGTGAAGAACGTCCGCCGGAGCCGGCCCGGCGCGATCGACGCCAGCCGCCGCGCGGCTTCGACCTGCTGCTCCGTCACGTACAACGTCGACGTATGGCCGAGCGTGCCCAGCTGCTCGCGCAGCCGCTCGACGATCTCGGGATGACAGTGGCCGAGTGCAGTGGTCAGGATGCCGCTGAACAGGTCTAGATATTCGCGGCCGTCCGCCGCCGTCACCCATACCCCGCTCGCCTGCGTGACCACGAGCGGGTCCTCATAGTACGGGGCCGCGCACGGAAACAGAACCTCGGACTGGCCCGAAATGACGGTGGCGGCGTCGGCCGCCGGCATCGTGGACGCGATCGTCGTCGTCATGAGCACACCTCTGGGTCACGGTCGGAGGATCGGCCGGGAAAGTCGGTCCACCCCGGCAGTGCGCGCAAGGCTGTGGCGAATCGAAGACGCCGCGGCTGAACGCGCGGCTTAGCTGGCTGCTTTCACGGGTCCGCGTGTCGCAACCGCGACCGTGGACCGGTGCTCAGGGCTGTTGTGCCAAGAGTGCCGCGATTCGCACGCGGGCGTGCGCGACACGAGGTTGCAGCTCGGTGTCCGCGTCGGCCCACACTTCTACCACGCGGCGGTGGAGGTCGATGGCGCGGGCCGTATCGCCGAGCTGCTCATAGAGCGAGGCCGCGTGTGGGAGCACCCAAAGGTGCTGGGTGAGCCTGTGGCTGAGGTAGTTGAAGCTGTCTTTCCACGAGAGCGCTGTCTCCCATTCGCGCGCGGCGTCATCGAGCCGGCCGGCGTCGCGGAGCGCCCAGCCCATCTGGTCAGCTAGGCAGAACCGGCACGGGTATGACTCGCGCACCCTTTCGAGGATCCGCACGGCGCCTTCGGCGTTTCCACGTTGGAGCGCGAGCAGCGCGCGGGCTTCCGCTTCCTGAACGCGATAGCCGGCGTGCAGCTCGGGTGGGACCTCGGCCTCGAATCTCCGGAGCATCGCTTCCGCCTCGTTTGGCTGGCCGGCCATCCCGAGGATGATCGACTGGAGCAGGTGGTGCCGTTCCGGAGGCGGGACTTCGTCGAGCGATGTCCCGTCGATGCTGTCAAGGACGAGGCCGACGCCGCGCTCTGGATCACCCACGGCCACCTCGACGTGCGCCCGACGCAACCGCCAGATCAGCGGGTGGTAAGCGCCTCCGGCGTCACGCGCGATTTGCTCGGCGGCCTCGAGGTGGTGTCGGGCTTCCTCGAGCCGGCCGCGCCAGAGGGCGAGCCGAGCCAGATGATCGTGCACCCGGCATTGCTCGAGTGGCGAGAGGTCCGGGTCGTCGAGCATCGACTCGAGCTGCGCGCGTGCGCCCGCCTCGTCGCGAGAGAGGAGAAGAACCCAGAACCGCGCAAGGGCGCCGTCCGGACTCTCGGGATAACGCGCCTCGAGCAGGTCGACGGCGTGACGTGCATCCTCCAAACGGCTCTGCGCGATGCGGACGCGGGTGAGGTTGGCGAAGGCGACGGCGCTGGCGGCGGGAAGATCGACGAGCCGCTCGAGCAGCTGGGCGGCGGCTCCATAAGCGTTCGAGAAAAAATAGAGTAGCGCGAGATTGTTCAGCGCCTTCGGGTCGTCCGGATCGAGCTCGAGCACCCGTCGATACGCCTCGATGGTCGCGGCCCGATCATGCGTGACCCGGGAGTGGTACTCGGCCTGCGCGAGAAAACGCTCTCGTGGGCCGAGACGATGGCGAAGCTCGTATGCGCGAGTGGCCGCCTCGACCTCGCGCGTGCGGTCCAACCCCGTGTTGTAGAGCGTGACCGCGAGAAGGCGCCACGCCATCGCGAACTCGGGGTCGAGCTCGAGCGTCTCGTCGAGCAAGGAGAGCACTTGGTGGTAGTCGGCGCGCTGCGATGCGCGGTCCGCTCGAGTATACAGGCGAAGTGCCTCGAGAGAGGTCGTGGTGACTCGCCCGAGCGCCGGCGCCGCCCGGACCGACTCGAGCGATTCGCCCGCCCGCCGGCGAATCCGGCGGCTCAGCCGGTCGATCGCGGGGATGACCTCGTCGGGTCCGCGTGCCGTCTCCCGGAACGCGGCAAGCACCTCATGAGACGCCGACGAGCGGAGCGCGGCCGTGAGCACGTAGCCGGTCCCGGCCTGCGCGATCTCGCCTTCGAGCACTGCCTTGACGCCCGCCCGGAGCGCGACTTCCCGGGCCAGCTCGGCCGTGATCGGAGCGCCGGCGCCGACCCGCATCTGCTCGAGGATCCCGTTGACCTCGGAGGGGTCGAGCACTCGTAGCGCGTGCGCCTTCAACAGATCGATGCGCAGCGCATCCGTGACGACGGATCCGAGGTCGGGGTCCGCGGCTGGCGCGCCGAAATCCGCGACCACGACTTGCTCGACCACGCCTCGACTCGTGCTCTCGGCCGCCAGCCAGCCGAGCGAGCCGGCGGACCAGCTGTCCCAGCGAGGTTGAACGAACCAGATTCCACTCGCAAGAACCACCGCTCCAGCGATGCCTACGAGCACACGACGCGGGCGACGCCCGGGCGTGCCGCTGCCGCTCACGCGTGTCCGAAGTGGTTGCCGGGCACCTCGATGGTCGGAATCGGCAGCGGGGACGGGGTCCGATGATTCGGCCAACGGCGCGGGTGACCCGAGCGCAGGCGTGCCTGACTCGGGCGCGGGCGTGATCGGCGCTGGCGCCGCCGTGGTTGACTCGTGGGCGTCTGGCACGGGTGCTGTCACCGAGGATTGCACGTCATTGGGCCAAGCGGCCGACTCGGATCGTATGCGCTCGATGAGCGCGACCGTATCGTCCAACGGGCGCAACCCGTCCGGCTCGAGCAGCCGTGCGTACATCTCGTACTGGCGGAGGGCCTCCGTGCGCTCACCGCCTTCGGCCAGCGCTTCGATCAGTTTGTGCTGGGCCTCGTCATCGAATGGGTCGGGCGCGAGCCAGTGCTGGGCGGCGGCGATCGCCCCCGCCAGGTCTCCCGCCTCGCGCATCGACGACAGCCATTCCCTGCACGCCCTCCGAAAGCTGCGCCCGTACTCGGCGCGCCGGCCCTCGACCCAGGTCTCCCACGGTCGCTGATCGACCAGGTGCATGCCGTCCAGGAACGGCCCGGCGTACAGCTCGGCCGCGCCTTGCACCTGCCCGCGCTCGATCGCTTGCGTGAATGCGTGCGCATCCACGCGGACGCCGCGGCCCACGCGAATCTCGTGCGCCGTGGCGTCGAGCCAATCGCCGCCCAGCGCCTTACGCAGATCATAAAGGCCTTGCCGCAGCGCATGTCGCGCTTGCTCCTCGTCACGTTCGGGCCAGAAGATCGACGCGACTGACGCGCGTGACGCCCGCCGCTCGACGGCCAGATACACGAAGAGCGCCGCACGCAGCCGGCGCCCCAGCAGCGAGTCGAGCTCGCCGTCCTCGCCGGCCACGCGGAGTCCGCCGAACGTTGAGAGTCGGATGGTCATTGCGCAGGCCTCCTGAACGTCTTCGTCCCTCCCAAGAACGACCTCGGCACGATTTTCCTGACGTTCGGCCCAGCAGGCCTGACGCTCATATGACGCCAACTGACGCCACACCGCCGGCCAAGCGACGTGGGTGGGCGTATACTGCGCGGCATACTCCGGCCGCACGGCGGAGCTAACCCATACCCATACCCAGCAGCTCCTCGTGGGAGGACACGCCATGACGATCGTGGTCGGGAGGTTCTGGAAGCCATTGCTCCTGTGCGGTCTCGCCGTGATCGAGCCCGCACAGGTGCGCGCACAGTCTGATGCGGGTGCGCCGGCGGCGGCCGAGCGTGCCAGGGATGGGCAACACGATTTCGATTTCGAGTTCGGTGCCTGGACGGCGCAGCTGTCTCGCCTCGAGCGCCCACTGAGCGGCTCCACGACGTGGGTCGAATATGAAGGCACATCCGTCGTCCGCCGAGTCTGGGACGGCCGCGCCAACCTGGGTGAGCTCGAGGTCGAGGGGCCGGCCGGCCGCATCCAGGGCCTCACGTTGCGCCTCTACAACCCGGCATCAGGCCAGTGGCACATCAGCTGGGCCAACAGCCGGGACGGCCTGATCGGCGCACCGATGGTCGGCGGCTTCGAGAACGGCCGCGCCGAGTTCTATGGTCAGGAGTCGTTCGACGGCCGCACGATCTACGTCCGATTCATCTTCTCGGATATCACGTCCAGCACGTTCCGATTCGAGCAGGCGTTCTCCGATGACGGTGGCAAGACGTGGGAGGCAAACTGGATCGCGACGTTCGCACGCGTCGACGTTGACGCCGATGGCCGTCCTATACGATGAGTGACGCATCGCGGTTCGAATTTCCGTCGTCTCGCAGCTCCACCACCGCCTGACGACATCGGGCGTCGGATACGCCCGGAAAACCGGCACGGCCGGCGCGGCGAAGGCGGTGCAGAGGAGGACGAGCCGCTACGGCTCTTGCGGCTCGGGTGCCTGGTGCGTGGCCGTGTCTTCGTATTTGGCAGCCGACGCCATGTCGCGCTCGAGGAAGAAGCCGAGGAACGTGCGGATCCCGGCGATCGCGGCGAGCTTGCCGACGTCATCCCAAGACGGCTCGATGGCGGTGGTCAAGATGTCAGCCGCGAGCTGGAACTCGAGCCCGAGCATCAGCCAGCGCGCGAAATGGACCCAGACGAACTTCTTGGTGTGGAGCGTAGCCCGGAGGCCGCCCGCGGCCGTTCTCCAGAGCGCCTCGATGGCGCCGATGGCGATCAGGAGCACCGCGGCCGCCCCGAGAAACATGACGACGAGGTCTGCCCAGCCTTTCAGCGCCTCCTCCATCGTGCGGCGATCCGCGATGCGTCAGGTGTCGGCGGCCAGCCGCGTGACGCAGCGGAATCCGACGTGGCACGTCGACGTGTCGACGGGCTCCGGAAATCGGGCGGCGGGCCGGTAGCGGCGGCAGTAGTTGGGTGCGCACAGGTGGGAGCCGCCCTTGAGCACTCTGCGGGAAATCCGGATCTCCGGCTGGCAGGGGTCATAGCTCGCGGACTCGCGGCCACCGCGCGGGTTGCGCGGGATGCAGCATGCCTTGGGTGCGTCGGCCGGATGCTTCGGCTCGTACCAGCTCGAGGTCCATTCCCAGACGTTCCCGATCATGTCGTACAGGCCGTAGCCGTTCGGCGCGAACGCGCCGGTCGGCGACGTCCGTTCGTAGCCGTCTTCGGCGAGGTTCTGCCAGGGGAACGTGCCCTGCCAGGTGTTCGCCATGAACCGGCCGCCGGGCAGGAACTCGTCGCCCCAGGCGAACGGCGCGCCGTCCAGACCGCCCCGCGCCGCGATCTCCCACTCGGCCTCGGTCGGCAGGTCTTTGCCGGCCCATTCGGCGTAGGCTTGCGCGTCCGCGTACGCCACGTGCACGACGGGATGATCGTCGAGCCCGTCGATCGAGCTGTCCGGTCCGTACGGATGCCGCCAGTCGGCGCCTCTCATGAACGTCCACCAGTGTGCCGGGCCGCGGAGGTCGACGGGGCCGGGCTGCTGGATGAACACGAGCGAGCCGGCGTATAGCATCTCGGGCAGGGCACCGGGATAGTCGTCCGGATTCGGCGGGACTTCAGCCGTGGTGACGTGGCCCGTCGACTCGACGAATCGGCGGAACTCGGCGTTCGTGACGGGGCGCCGGTCCATCCAGAATCCGTCCACCGTCACGCTGTGAATGGGCCGCTCTTCCGGGTAATGGCGGTCCGAGCCCATGCGGAAGGTGCCGCCGGGGATCCACGTCTGGGCCGATTCGTCCGCGGCGGCTCGATCGGCTGTGGGTGCCGCGGCGTCCCCTTGGCGTGGGGAGTTGATTGGAACGGGCCGCGTGACCGTCGACATATGAACCTCCGAATCTGCGCTGTGTTCGCGGCGCTCAATTGAACGGGCCGGCGCCCCAGATCATGCTGAGGATGGCGAGCAGGCCGATCAGCAGGAGCAGCATGGCGGCTCCCAATGTGATGGAGAGCGGGAACCGGTCGTGCGGGATCAGCGACTCGGCCGCCATCTCCTTGTGGTCGCGGCGCAGCTCGAGCATGAACCGGACGTGGCCGAATATCCCGAACGCGAGAAGCAGTGTGCCGAGCAGGACGAGCGCGAGGCCGAAGTTTCGCGCTGCGTGAGGCCGGATGGACGAGTCCGCCTGTCCCTGTAAGTGTTCGAAGAACTGGAAGATCGTGAAGCCGAATCCGATCAGCGCGATCGCCGTGCGGATGATCGACATGAGCGTGCGGTCCGCGCTCATGCGCGTCCGCTGGAACGACAGTCTCGTGCGTCGCGATGAAAGGATCAGCGACTGCTTGTCGGCGTCGCCGGGCTTCGGCTCCGGTCCCCAGGGCGGCTTCCGTGCCGGTTCGGAGCTCATGGTGTGCTTGTCCGCCGAGGTTCGTCGAACATCGCGTCTCAATCCCCTTCTTGAGCCGTGAGTCGAGCGTCCCGGCTGCGCTTTGCCGGCGGTCCGAGGCGGCGCCCGGTCAGCCGTGTCACGGGGCCACGCAGCAGCAGGTACGGCACCACGGCGAGCAGGAGCGCGATGAAAACGGTCTCGAACGGCCGCAGCCCGTGCAGGACGATGATCTGGTAGACCACGTCGAGGGCCATCGCGAGTACGATGATCTTACCGATCGAGCGCCAGCCGCTGTGAATCTGCTCGCGGCGGTGCTGCGGATCGGTGAACAGTGACCAGAAGTACGGCGCGTTGCCAGCGCGCGCATCGCGCAGCCCATCACGGATCGCGAAGAACGTGGCCATCGCCGGTTGGAGGTAAAAGCGGAACGCGAGCGGCCCGCTCGGCCGTGCCGCGATCTCCTGCCAGAACCGGCTCAGGAGGTCCGGTATCGAATCGATCAGCATCGGTCCGCCGGCGGGTGCCGGGCATCGGGCGCGAACGGGAGCGACCCGTGAGCCTGAAGGTCCGTGATTTCGATGTCATTGCCCCAGACATTCAGGGACCTGGACTCGCCCTCGGCCGGAATCGCCTCGCGGGCTAAATCTGGCTTCGCGATCGTCGTTCGAGCCATTGGACGATGGTCCAAACCGCTGCGCAGCGGAAGCCGACGTGTGAATCGACGCGTCGATCCTCGCCGCGTAGGCACGTTATGGGCCTCCGCTCGCTGCCAACGCCATCTTGTCGAGCGCATCATCGATCGTGAACGAGGCCGCCTTCTGCACCGGCGGGAACTCCTTGAACGTCTCGACAAACTGCGTGACGACGGCCTGAGATGCCTGGATCATGTAGGCGTGATCGATGAACCAGTCGTAATAGGTGTTCGACGTGATGTCGGCCCGCTCGAATGGGTCCGTGCGCAGGTTGTAGAGCTTGGGCACGCGCAGCACCGTGAACGGCTCGGCCCACAGGCCCAGCGTTCCCTGGCTGCGCTGCTCCATGAATACGACCTTCCAGTTGTCGAAGCGAGCGGCCACCAGGTTGCCGTCATCATCGAAATAGATGAAGCTTGGGCGCGGGCTCTTTTCTTCTTTCCCGGTCAGGTACGGCAGCAGGTTGTAGCCGTCGATGTGTGCCTTAAACGTCTTGCCGTTTGCCTGGTGTCCATTCTTCAGCTTCTCCACGATGTCGGGCTCGCCGGCCATTGCCAGGAACGTCGGCAGCCAGTCGTGATGGCTGACGATTTCGTTCGACACCACACCCGCCGGAATTTTACCGGGCCAGCGGACCACGAGAGGTACGCGGAACGCGCCCTCCCAGTTCGTGTCCTTCTCGCTGCGGACCGGCGTCATCGCACCGTCCGGCCACGAGTTCATGTGCGGCCCGTTGTCCGTGCCGTACTGCACGAATGTGTTCTCGGCGATGCCCAGCTCGTCCAGCAGGTAAAGCAGCTCACCCACGACCTTGTCATGATCGATCATGGTGTCGTGATATGGCGACTGCCACGGGCCGGCCTGCCCGATGCTCGTCCGCTTCGGGTGCGTGCGCAGGTGCATGTGCGTCGTGTTGAACCAGCAGAACCACGGCTTGCCGGCCTTGTGCTGGGCCTTGATCCACTTCTTCGCGGCGGCGAGAAACTCATCGTCCACGGTTTCCATGCGCTTCTTCGTGAGCGGCCCGCTGTCCTCGATCTTCTGTTTGCCCACGCGACCGAACCGTGTGTCCACGCTGTTGTCATCCTTGTCCGTGGCCCAGCAGTGGAGCACGCCGCGCGGACCGTACTTCTTCTTGTAGTCGGGGAATCCGTTCCTGCTCGGGTAGTCCGGCAGCTCGGGCTCCTCCTCCGCGTTCAGGTGGTAGAGGTTACCGAAGAACTCGTCGAAGCCGTGGACCGTTGGCAGATATTCGTTGCGATCGCCGAGATGGTTCTTGCCGAACTGTCCAGTGGCGTAGCCCTGGTCCTTCAACAGGTCCGCGATCGTCGGATCTTCTGCTTTCAGCCCGACCGTCGAGGCCGGCATGCCGACTTTGGAAAGCCCCGTTCGATACACGCTCTGCCCGGTGATGAACGAGGAACGGCCCGCCGTGCAGCTCTGTTCGCCGTACGAGTCCGTGAAGCGCATCCCTTCGTTCGCGATGCGGTCGATGTTGGGCGTGCGGTAGCCCATCAGACCGTCGCTGTAGCAGCTCAGGTTCGTGATGCCGATGTCATCGCCCCAGATGACGAGGATGTTGGGCTTGCTCTGGCCTGACGCTTTCTTTGCCATCCGTATCTCCAGTCGAACTGATCCCGGCCGACCTGATCTGACCTGGTGGCGCTTGCGAATCGCTCGGCGACTCTGCGCGCCTACGTGCGCGTTCCGATCGGTGACCGGTCGCGCTCGGGTGCGCTCCAGCGTAACCCGGCCGCCGGGGTGCGAGGCATTGGTCGAAGGTCCGACGATCTCGGGAGTTTGTTGAGGCGACCGGGACGCAAACTCGAGTTCGCCGGCTCAGTCCGCCGATCGGTTCGATGACCTGGGCCAGCTTCGTCGGGCGGCCGCGCGGCAGGGAACACGCCTTGGTCACCGAGTTGCCCCCGGAAACGTCGCGAATCGACGTCCGATCTCCCGTTGCAGCGGCACCGCCGAGCTCGTGAGATCGTGCGGCCCGACTTCCGATCGTATGACCGGGGCGGGCTGCACCCAGGAAGCCCGGCGCGTCGAGAGCCCGTGTGATCAATCGGGTTGGCCGCCCGCCCGGCCACTGCTCGTTTCCGTTGTCAGCGTATTCGCGAGACCGGAGCGCCGAATGCGATCACGACGCCGAGGAGGGGTCCGCGGGTTGCGACGTCGTAGAGGAACGCATCATCCCCGTTCTCGTAATCCATGTCGAGGTACCGATACCCGGCCGCGAGCGCAACGCGATTGCTGATGCGGTAGCCTGCGACGGCGAGCGCTTGCCAGGTGAGCCTCGACCCGACGCCGAAGCCGCCGATGTCGGCGCGAACGCGTCCGAGCCAATGGCGGCCCACGTCCGCGATGAGGCTTGCACCGACGATCGGATCGGCCCAGCTCCGGCGTTTCCCGAACTCGAGCTGCTGCGGCTCGATCGTTAGCGTTGGATCTATGCTCATGAAGCGAACGCCCGCGAGTGCATCGATCGCCCACGCTCGACGGGTGATCACCCGGTAGCGCGGCGACAGCTCGAGCAAGAGCTGCGAGGCCTCGAAGTCAATGTCCGTCACGGGCGGGCGCGGGACGGCGGCGTCCTTCGACACCTTGATGTAGATCACTTCCGCGCCGATGCCCCACCGTCCTCTGCGTAGTTCGGCCGGCAGCATGATCGCGAAATCGAGATCCTTGAGGATCTCGCGGAAGCTGACGTCGACGTCGGCGGTCTGACCGAGCACGCCGACCCTGCCATTCAGACCGGCGGCCCATAGGTAGGGAGCGACCTCGAATCGCCAGCCGGCGGACTCATCTGAGCCCTCGATCTCCGAGATCGACGCTGTCGGCGCGATCGAGAATCCCGAACGGCTCATCTGCGCCGTCGCAACGGGCACGATTGTCATCTGCAGAACGCAGAATACCGCGGAGACGCGTACCCGGCCCCGACGGACGTGCGCTGGCCCACGTTTTTGGCTGCACATTGCTCGCTCCTATGCGACCCGCGATGGCGGCGCGGGGGCCGCATGCTCCGCGCCGCCCGGTGCAAGCGGCATGCCGAGCCCCGGTGACCGGAGCCGAGACGCAGGCCCGCGACGGCGGGCGCGAGAACGCCAGCTACGATCTCCCGCCGGTGAGGGGATCGGTCCGTAGGATCTCTCGCAGCTCACTACGGAGCGCGCGTGGCTCATGGCTTACGTGGAAGCGCCAGTACCCGAGCCGTCGCCAGTGGTTGATCGCCGCGACCCAGCGCTTTGCGGCCTCGTGTTTTGCGCGATCCCTGTTTCTCTCCTCGCCTTTGACCTCGAGGACGAGCGTCGTGGCATCGGTCAGGCGCACGAGGAAATCGGGCGAGTACGCATGAGACAACCCCTGGTACTCGTAGGGGATCGTGAACTCGAGGCGCTCGTTACGCGCGTAAGCGACGACGTGATCCGAGGCCTCGAGGGCGAACGCGGCAGCCTGCTCCCACGAGCTGGTATCCGCGGCGACGTGGTTGATGTGACTCTTTCGCGTCGCGAAGCAGGGCTTCACGGTCTTGAAGTCCACGACCGACGTGTCACCGATCGAGCGGTAGCGGTTGAGCAGCGGCAGGAGCGGTGATTCGCCGGCATCGGCGTCGGGGCGGATCGCGGCGAACACACGCTCGGCCACCTCGCCGGAGTAGCGGTCGAGCCCGATCTCGCGCGGGTCACAACCGTGAAGCTCGACGTGCGTCGTGACGTATTCGTGCACGACCTGGAAGACCTGCGGGAACAGCACGTGGGGTGATGCCGTGCCCTTGCGCCGTCCGTCGCCCGCCTCGAGCAAACGCCTGACGACCTCCCGAGTGATCTCGAATTCGATCGTCTGGAGGTGCGTGCTCGCGTAGTACGCCGAGCGGTCCTGCATCTCGGTTTCGAACCCGCCGGTCATCGCGGGCGATCCCGTTTGCACGCCGACGCGGGGCATCACGAACACCGCCTGCGGCGCCTCGACCGGGTCGAGCTCCAGACGTTCCATTCTCGACACATCAGCCGTGATCGCGCCGCCGCGCAGGGCGAACGCGTACCCCTCGACCACGGGGAACCGAATGCGAAGGTGACTGCGCTCAGGCAGCGCATAGACATGGAACTGCGGTCGGTCATCGGGTGGCGGGCCCTTGGGCGGCCGGCCGCGGAACGGAATGAGCGAGAACGGGACGCCGTAGATGTCGACGTATTCCTCGGTGAGCAATCCTGTATCCGGATCGGGCACGTAGTCCATGCGTCGGAGCCCCCGGCCGACCACCTGTTCGCAGAGCAGCTGACTCCCGAACGCGCGAAGGCCGAGGATGTGCGTGACGTTGTTCGCGTCCCAGCCCTCCGACAGCATCTGCACGGACACGACGCAGCGCACCTGCTCGCCGGGTTTGCTCACGCGGCCTACCGTGGCGACGATCTCGCGCAGCAGCTCGGCCGCGTCGCTACGGCTGGCCGCCTCGACCCGCGACTCCGCTTCGGCCAGCAGCTTGCTGTCGATCCGGATCGTGTGGAGCGGGTGCTCGGCCGAGTTCGCGAACTCCGGAAACAGCGCGCCATCGCCGTACGCAATGCGCGTTTTCCTGGCTCGCGAACGGCGGCGTGGCGCAGCGGCTTGGCCGTCGTCATCCGCGTCCGCTTCGTCTTCGACCTCGAGCGTTTCTTCACCGGAGATCCTGCGGAAGAACCGTTCAGCGATGTCGGTGTTGTCGCAGACAATGATGAGCACGGGGGGTGTGCGATCGGCGCCCGGCGCGGCGGAGGCCTGGATCTGTTCGAACCGTTCCTTCCACTGGCTCGCGAGCGTGACCAGAGCGTCCTGCGCCTCCCGCCAGACGATCTCGGGTTTGGGTTTGCCACCGGGCAAGCGCTCCCCAGCGGCGAGGCCATCGACGATATGACGCCAGAGCGCGAAGTAGCGTGGCTCGGGCCGGCCGCTCGACTCGGCCACCGGCAGCCGCGGAATCTTGACGATACCCGACTCGATGGCGTCGACCAGGCCGAAATCGCCGACCAGCCAGGGGAACGGCGACCCTTCCACGTGGCCGCTACCCGCGATGTAGAACGGCGTCGCGGAAAGGTCCACGCAGAACGCGATGCCCGCGCCGGCATTGATGCGGTCGAGGCCTTCGACCCAGACGGTCGCTTCTTCGCGTTCGTCCTTCGCGTCTTTCGCCAGTCGCTCCTCATCAGAGATCGGCGCCGGACGGTAGGCGTGGTGCGCTTCGTCGTTCAGCACCAGGATCGGCCCGCGATCGTAGAGGTCGCCCAGCACCCGCCGCCCGAACGCCTCCGGCCCCTCCGGGCCCTTGTTCACGACCGCGTAGGTCCGGCCACCCTCCGCGTGCGGCGATTCCGGCAGGAACCGGTGCCAGTTCTCGACGAGCACCCGCCCCTTCCTGAGCTCCGTCAGCAGCGATGACGGCACGAGGTCGAACGCCTCGAAATAATTGCCCGCGTACTCCGGCCGGAGCACCTGGAGCCGCTCCTTGACCGTGAGGTTCGGGCACACGACCAGCACGGCGTTGGGGAATCGCGCGTCGGCCGGGCGCCGGCCACGGTTGCAGAACGTCCACGCGATGAGCATCGCCATGACGACCGTCTTGCCGCTGCCGGTCGCCATCTTCGCACCGTACCGGACGAGTGCGGGCCCGCCGGCCGCCGGCGGGTCGGTCAGCCGCTGGAACCAACTTGCGCTGGCTTCGGCGAACGATGGCCGCTCGCCGCGCATCAGGCGGGCGAATTCGTCCTTGCCGATTTCCGGGCGCCATCGCGTCGAGCGCCCGGCACTGAGGATCTCGGTGATGTATAGGATCGTCTCCGCCGCCTCGAGCTGGCAGAAGAACAACCGGCGAGGCAGGTCCGGGCTGGCCCAGTGGCGAAGCAGCTGCCGCGTGACCGTCTCGGCGCCAGGGTAACCGGCCTCACGCCAGCGCTTCACATCCGCGCGCAGCCGGTTCACCAGCGGCAGGTCATCGCGCTCCGGCTCCGCGAACATGCCGAGCTGCGCCGCGCCCGTGCGCTTGCTCATGAAGAAATAGCTCGCGGGGCGGCGGCCCGGCGCCCGCGTCGGCGCCGCGCCCGAATCGCCATAGACCCAGTGTTCACCCGGCTCGTCGTACGGCGAGCACAGGATCGGCCGCTCGACCGGTTGGACTGGCGCGGGCTCGGGTGGAGACGCAGTCGTCCGGCGCCGCGGAGGGCTCATACGATCTCGTGGAGGCGTTCCACGACATCGGGCGCGAAATACCGTTCGCCTGTTTCCTCATTCACGCGTGCCGGGACGTGCTCGATCACGACGATACGTCCGTCCACCTCGAGAACGTACGTCACCAACCGATCGATTAGGCGCTCAAGGTGAGCGCTCATTGTGGCCTCCTGTTC
>JBOHRM010000072.1:0-1697 GCA_050732715.1 Longimicrobiales bacterium | reverse complement strand
GCTCAGGTGGCGCGCGCGGCGCTCGGCGGCGGGCTCGGCCTGGCGGGCGGCGCGGTGATCACGCTCTCGGTGATCGTCGCGCGCGCCCGATTCCAGGGCGCGTACCTCGAGTCGATCGATGACCTCGTGCACTGGCAGACTGTGCCGTTGATCGTCGCGCCCGCCGTGGGCGTGATGTTCGGGCTCGCGGGCCGCGATCCGCTCGTCGCCAGCATCATCGGCTCGACTGCAGGGCTGGTGTTCGGCGCGACGGCGGGGAGCGTGGCCGGCTGGCTCGGCTCCGACAGCCCTGAATGGCCCTGGGCGGGTGGCATCATCGGCGCAGGCGCAGGCCTCGCGATCGGTGGCGTGATGCTCGGCGCCCGCGCTTGGTTGCGCGAGGGTGACAAAGACCCGCCACCCGCCATGTCCGTCGGTTTCCGTATCCCGTTATGATGGGCCCGCGGCCCCGCGTTCGCCGCGCCGTCCCTCGCATCGTCGTGATCGGACTGCTCGTCGCTTCGTGCGGTTCGCGGTCACCCACGCTGCCGCCCCTGCCGGAACCGGTCGCCGAACCGGATCCGGGCGACGTCGAGAGTGTGGTCTTCCTCTACGGCGATGCCGGCGCCGTGCACGACTACAACAGTCCGCTCCTGGCACGGCTAAAGCACGACATCGAGCGCTGGTCGGCGAGTCTAGAGAATGACAGCTCGGTCGTCGCCATCGCGCTCGGCGACGCCGTCTATCCCGAGGGCGTGCGGCCGCGTGACACGGAGCACTACCACGCCGACACCGCGGTGGCGATGAGTCAAGCGCGACTCGTCGCGGGCCCCGACGCCCGCGAGCACGGCGCGCGCGCCTTCTTCCTCGCGGGCAATCACGACTGGGGCGAGCTGAAGGGCTGGCCGGGTGTCGCGCGGCTGAGGGATCTCGCCGATCTGCTCGAGCTCGCACACACACGCGACAGCCTCGCCGTTCGCCTCGTGCCCGTCCCCGGCACCGGCGGCCCGTACGTGATCGACTTGGGACGCCGGCTGCGAATCCTCATGCTCGACACCGCGTGGTGGTTGCTCGAGTCGAGCGCCACGACGAAGCAGGCCGTACTGGGCGGCATCGATGCGGCGACCGCATCGGCCGGCGATCGCCACATCTTGATCGCCGCGCACCACCCGTTCAAGTCCGGCGGGCCACATGGCGGCAACTTCGCGTTCTGGCAGACCGCCGGCGCCCGCTACCTCCTGTCGAAAAGCGGCGCAATACTCCAGGACCTGACGTCGGCGCCGTACCGTCAACTCGAGCACGGCCTGCGCGCCATCTTCGAACGGCTCGGCACGCCGCTGGTGTTCGCGGGTGGACACGAGCATTCGCTCCAGGTCCTCGAAGGCACCGAACCCACGGACCCCGCATCCAATCTCGTGTCCGGCGCCGGGAGCAAACTGAGCGATGTCGGTCCCGAACCTGGGATGCGGTTCGCTCGATCGTCACCCGGCTACATGCGGCTGATCTTCGAGAAGGACGGCGGTGTCACGCTGTTCGTCGAGAGCGCAGGCCGTGAGTACCTGAAGTGTCCCGGCCACGAGCCCGAACGAGCGCAGTGCATGACCAACGGTTTCGTCGCTTTCCAAACCTGGTACTCGCAGAGGCTGCGATAGTTGGTTCCGGGTTCCGGGTTCCGGGTTCCGAGTGGTTTCCAGCTCGGAGTTTCGAGTGTCGTTACG
>JBOHRM010000071.1:0-3197 GCA_050732715.1 Longimicrobiales bacterium | reverse complement strand
TCCCGCCTGTGCGCGGACGCTGGGAGGGGGGCGGTGTGCCGCGCGCGCCGCGGCGCGCGGCGAGGCGCGCCGCGAGCTGGACGGCCTCGATCATCGACGAGGGATCGGCCTTGCCCGTGCCGGCGATGTCGAGCGCCGTGCCGTGGTCCGGCGATGTTCGGACGAACGGCAGTCCCAGCGTGACGTTGACGCCGCGCCCGAATGCGGCCGTCTTGAAGGCGGCCATGCCGACATCGTGATATGGACAGACGACGACATCGAATTCGCCGCGCAGCGCCCGCGTGAATACGGTGTCCGCCGGTACGGGGCCGTGCACGTCGACGCCGGCTTCGCGCAGCCGCTCCAGCGCGGGTGCGTACACCCGTTCCTCTTCATCTCCGAAGAGGCCGCCATCGGATGCGTGTGGGTTGAACGCGCACAGCGCCACGCGTGGCCGGGATATCGCCCAATCCGCTCGCAGCGCGCCGGCCGCGGTCGCAGCGGTGTGCACGAGTCTGTCGGCGGTGAGCAGGTGTGGCACGTCGCGGAGCGCCACGTGCGTGGTCGCGAGCGCCATGCGCAGAGGCGAGCCGTGGGACGTGGTTTCGGCGACCATCATCATCACGACGTCGACGTCGCCGGCGAGCGCCGCGAGCATCTCCGTATGGCCAGGGTAGTCGTAGCCTGCCGCATGGAGCGCGGTCTTGTCGATCGGCGCGGTGACGATGCCGTCCACCCGGCCCTCGATCGCTTCCCGCGCCGCGGTTGCGATCGCGCGCCCGGCTAGCGTACCCGCGCTCGCGGCATCAGCCGCCGTCCATTCGCCGATCGCGATGAATCCATCGGCCGCGTCCACGTCCACCGTGCCGGTGGCGCCGACGAAGATCAGTTGCGGCCGTTCGGGGTGCTCGCGCAGGGCGAGCGCGGTCTTCGCGGCGACCTCGGGACCGATGCCGCGTGGGTCTCCGAGCGTCACAGCGAGTCGCGCTACGCGCTCGGGCTCTGCGGACTCGGTTCGCGCTGACAACCCGCCACTCGTAACTCGGAAACTCGGAACCCGAACGAAGTGAGCCGCGTCAACCGTCAGGGGAAGGTCCCGCAAGACGTATCTCGACAAGCGTCCGGCGGCGGATGTCCTGTACGATCTCCTGGAGCAGCTTCTGCTGGGCGAGGTTCTCGCGGATCTGCTCGCGGTAATCGTCCAGCGTGGCCGGCCGTGAAGGTTCGACCGCCTCGATCTTGACGACGGCCCATTTCCGCAGGTCACCCGCTCCCTCGAGCTCGATCGGACCGACGATGTCACCCTCCGCCACATTCGCGAGCGGCGCGCGGTACGGGCCAAGCAGGCTGTCTTGCGGCCACGGCCCGACGCGGCGTTCCTCATCGGGATCACCGAACTCCTGGGCCAGCTCGGATACGGACTCGCCCGCGCGAATGCGGCCGGCGATCTCCTCCGCCTGCGCACGCGAACGATCGCTGTCCGCATCACTCATGTCGGGCCGGATCAGGATGTGTCGGGCTTGGCGCTCGGGACCGCGGACGCGCTCGACTTTGATGATGTGATAGCCGAACGGCGTTCGCACCGGCGGTGTGACATCGCCGGCCCGTACATAGGGCGAGAACGCCACCTGGTCGAACTGGCGGTACATTTGGCCCTGTCGGAACCAACCGAGGTCGCCGCCGAGCTCGCGCGTGCCCGGGTCCTCGGAATACCGACGGGCCAGCGTTCCGAAATCCTCTTCCGCGAGGATTCTCTGATAGATCGAGTCCGCGAGGACGCGCGCGGTCTCGAGCGCGGAATCGGAAGCGGCGACGGGGATCACGACCTGCTCGAACGTGATCATCGCCGGTCGTACGCCGGCCTGGCCTTGGACGCTCTCCCAGTACTCGTTGACGTCTGCCGCGGTCACCGGCGGCGGCTGACGCTCCTGGCGGAGCCGCGCGAGATAACGGGTGATCGTCAGATCCCGGCGCGTCTGCGCGCGCAGCGCCTCGCGGTACGTCGCGGGCGTCTGGCCCTGCTCGGCGAGCGCTTTGTCGAGCGCGGCCTGACCGCCCATCTGCTGCCTGAGGCGGTTGATGTGGTTCTCGACCGTGCTCGAGACCTCGCTCTCGAGGATCTCGAGCGTCGTATCACGCGCCGCCGCTTGCAGCAGCAGGAGCTCGTCGATGCTCTGGTCGAGCAGCTCGCGCCGGAGTCGTTCCAGCTCGGGCCCGGCCGACGGAGGAGTGCGTCCACTCTCCGCCTGCCACGCGAGGAGGCGTTCGGAGAGGTCGAGGTCCGTCACCGCGCTGTCACCGACGACGGCGATGACACGGGCGAGTCTCTCTTCGCCACCCGCATTGTCCTGCGCGGCGAGCGGAGCGGCGGCGGCGAGCGCGAGCCATACGTGGCAGGTGCGTGCGATCCTATTCATCCGTTGCGTTCACGGCGAACGTGAGCGGCCCGACCGGGCGCTCCGCTTATTACCCGGTCGGACATCGGTGTTCCTGGCGTATGGCCGCGCTCAGCCGCCCGACGAGCCCGTGTCCGCGGGCGCCGTCGCGGGCGGCGTCACCGCGGGCGTGTCGGAGGGCGGCGCAGCGGGCGCGGCGGGCGCGGCGGGCGGGGGCGCCGCCGGCCGGTTCTGCGCGATCTGCGTCACTACCGCATCGAAGGAGCGGTCGAAGATTTCGCCGCCGTAGTGCTGGCGCAGCGAGAAGCCGATCGCGCCGAGCGGGATCGCGTTCTGCTCGCCGCGCATGATCGCATCGAGATAATTGCGGACCCTGCGGTCGACCGCCTGATACATCGTTTCGCCGTCCTGTGGCTGGATCGACGTGAACCCGGCGCTGCGCGCGAACATCGCGAGCTGCCCCTGAATCGCCGCGCGCATCGAGTCGCGCTGGACCGGCGTAGCCTCGAGCCCTCGGTTCTCGGCCTCCTGCACCAATATCTTGTCGCGCGTCAACCCCTCGAGGATCTGATCGACCGCGTCATCCGTGGCGGCGGCGAGCTGGCCGCGTTGACCCGGGTCCCAGGTGCGCGCCTGGTCGAGGAAGTCCTCGGCGTTGAGCCCGCCGCCGTCGTAGCGAACCAGCGCGCGCGAAGCCGCGCGGCCGCTCAGGTTCATGTTCGGTTTGAGCGCCAACGCCTTCGCGTTCTCGACCGCGCCATCCTGGACCTCGAGCTCGCGCGGACCCGTCAGATTCTCGACGTAGCTCTCGATCGCCTCTTC
>JBOHRM010000070.1:0-2310 GCA_050732715.1 Longimicrobiales bacterium | reverse complement strand
CGCCGCGGCGAGCCGACGCGCGCACGAGCAGCAGATTCGCGACGTTCGCGCACGCGATCAGCAGGACCACCCCGACCGCGCCGAGCACGATCCAGAGCGGGCGGCGAACGGCGCCAACCATGAAATCCTCGAGGGGCTCGAAGAGTAGGGTCTTGTCGTAGTTGGTACTCGGATATTCTTCCCTGAGCCTGGAGGCATGAGCCTCGAGCTCGGCAGAAGCACGCTCGAGCGACAAACCCGCCGCGAGCCGCGCGATCGACCTGTATCTGTACCACCCGCGCCAGCGCCCAGAAGCGTTCATCGGCTCGCTTCGGTCGGCCGTCCAGAGCTGCACGCCTTCGGGGCCGAACGAGCCGCCAATCGGAAAGCGAAAGCCCGCGGGCGCGACGCCCACGACCTCGTAGCTCCGCTCCGATAGCTCGATCGTCGTGCCGATCACGTCGGATCGCCCACCAAGCTCCGTCCGCCAGACGTCGTAGCCAATCACCACGGCGCGCGTCGCGGAGTCGCCCGCGAGAGCATCCTCGGACGTCAGGTCGCGCCCGAGCACCGGCCTCAGGCTGAACATGTCGAGCAGCCCTCCCGTCACCGTCGCCGTGCGGATGAGCTCGGGTGCGCCGCCGCGATTCAACGTCAGGGTCGACAGATTGAAACCCTCGATCGCGCGGACTGCATCGAGCGCTCGCACCTCGTCGATGCCCGGTTCGGACATCGATCCGTCCGTGTGCCAAGCCGCGGGACTCGCCTGGTCCTCGAGTTCGGGCTCCCACACCATCACAAGCCGATCAGGCTCGAGGTACGGCAGAGATCGCAGGAGCACGCCGTTCACCACGCTGAAGATCGCCGTGCTCGCACCGATGCCGAGCGCGAGCGTGATCACCGCGATCGCCGTGAAACCCGGGCGCCGGGCGAGCGAGCGAAGCGCGAAGCGAAGGTCGAGTTTGAGATGATCCATGCCGGTACTCCCCGGGGGGTTCCCCGTTCGAACGTGAGTCATGAGGGATGACCTGCGGTGATGACGGAGCGTATGAGTCCACTCGGCGGGCGCGCTCGTGAGGACGTCCACCACCACACTCAGCCAGATCCAGGCGTGGGCCGCGGCGCTACGAGCATCGCGCAGCCGCCCGGCCAGCACTGCCTCGAGCTCTGCGCCGAAGTCCCGCCTGAAGCGGGGCGGCAGGAGGCGGAGAAGGAGACGGTAAGCCAGGGGCGCTTCGGCCGACACGCTCACACCTCCCGCAGGACGCGCCTGGCGTCCGCAGCCAGCGCGTCGAGCCGCCTCGCCTCCGCGACCGCGATCCGCCTCCCCAGCTCCGTGAGCGCGTAGGTGCGTCGCTGGCGTTCGTCCTCGGGCGTGCCTGCAGGCGCATCCACCTCCTCAACCAGTCCCCGAGCGTGCATGTCACGGAGCCGCCTGTACAGGTTCGCCGGGAGCACCCGCTTCCAAGAGCCATCCCTCTCCTCGATGACCCTGATGATCGAGTATCCGTGCGTCGGCCCCTGGGCGAGCACAAGCAGAATCCTCAGCTCGAAGGGGTGCAGCGGGAGGAAATCCTCGGGGCTCTGAGCAGATGGCCTGAGCACGTGTGTGTCGCTCCATTCGTCAAAGCTAGATAGCGTCTTTTTGATACTTATCATTTAGACAATATCTTGGCAAGGAAGGTCGCAGACGGGCCACCGAGCAGGATTACCTGTGGACCCTGACGCATTAGCGCGCCTGGTGATTGCATGCTGCGCGCGCGTGGCATACTTTCACTGCATATTCGATTCGGGAGGATTCATGGCTCGCGAGGCGCTCGGCGAGTTCGAGCATCATGTGCTTCTCGCGCTACTCCTGCTGGATGGCTGCGGACGGACGGCGCCGGTGGTGCTGGAGCTGGAGGCAAGGACGGGTCGGACGGTGTCGCCGGCGGCAGTGTTCGTCGCTCTGCGGCGGCTCGAGGGACGCGGTTACGTGAGGTCGCTGAAGCGCGAGGCGCTGCCTGGTGAGGGCGGCAGGGGGCGCCGCGAGTTCGAGGTTACGCCTGCGGGCCTGGAGCGGCTGCGGCACGCGAGGCAGACATTCGAGCGCTTATGGGGAGCGCTCGACCCGGTGATCGACTGGCGATGACTGCGTTGCCACCTCGAGCGGCGGGTTGGCTGATGCGCGTTCTGCTGCCGCGGCAGTTGCGGGATGAGGCGCTGGAGGACCTCGTGGAGCTGTATGCGGTGAGGGTGGCTCGGGCTGGGAAGCGAGCCGCCGACCGAGCGTACTGGAGGCAGCTGCCCGGAGTCGTGTTTTGGCTGCGTGTGGCTCCGATCGGCGGGCCG
>JBOHRM010000069.1:0-3153 GCA_050732715.1 Longimicrobiales bacterium | reverse complement strand
GTCCCGGTCTGCACGGCCTCGGCGGACGGCGGCGCGCCGGCAACCGCATCGGCCGGGTCGCCTGTCAGCTCGCGGAACAGCTGCTCGAGGCTCGCGCGCTCGCGGTGCAGCTCCCAGAGCGTCCAGCCGCGCTCGCCCGCCAGATCGAAGATCGCCGGCCTCAGCTCCTCGCCGCCGGCCACGATCAGCTCGACCCGCGCCCGACCCTCGACCCGGCTCGCCGTATGCGACGTTACGCTCGGCAGCGCCGCGAGCGTCGGGACGACGTCGTCGCCTTCCGCCTCCACGACGTAGCGCGCCGCGCCGCGCCGCGCCTCGAGTAGCTCCGCCACCCCGCTGTCCGCCACGAGCCGCCCCCGGCTAATGATGAGCAGCCGCCCGCACATCGCCTCGACCTCTCCCAACACGTGCGTGCTCAGCAGCACCGTCCGGTCCTTGCCCAGCTCTCGGATCAGCCGCCGCACATCCACACGCTGGTTCGGGTCGAGACCTTCCGTCGGCTCGTCCAGGATCAAGATCTCCGGACGATGCAGGATCGCCGCCGCCAGACCCACCCTCTGCCGATAGCCCTTCGACAGCTGCGAGATCGGACGGTAATAAACATCGCCGATGTCCGTCTCCTCGATCGCCGCAGCCAGCGCCCTGCGGCGATCTTGGCCCTTCAATGACCTCAGCTCGGCCGTGAAATCGAGATACTCCGAGGCCAGCATCTCGGGGTACAGCGCATTGGATTCGGGCAGGTATCCCACCCGACCCTTCGCTTTGGTCAGCGCGTCGCCGATCGGCCGGCCGTCGAATCGGACGTCGCCCGCGTCCGGCTGAAGCGTGCCCGCCAGCATCCGCATCGTCGTCGTTTTCCCCGCTCCGTTCGGCCCCAGGAAGCCGACCACCTCGCCCCGCCCGACCTCGAAACTCAGATCGTCCACCGCCGTCAGCGGGCCGTACCTCTTCGTGATTCCTTCGACAGAGATCATGTCAATCCCCCACGGCAAGAACCTTTCCAATTACGTCCGCCGCCCGGACATTATTGGCGTCGGCCGAGACGGTCAAGGTCTCGCTCCACCAATGTAAGTGCATGTAGCCATGCATGTTGTACCATCCCGACCGCGACCCGGCCGCCGGCCGAAGCCGTGGCTCGCCGGTCTCTCGATCGGTTCGCGCCCCTCGATGAGGGGCCCGCGCCCGGACCGGCCGTCAACGCCCCCCGGTCGCGCCACCAGAGGGCACCGCTCGCCAACCCGTTTGCGCGCTTCGCGTCCCGGCGAAAGAATTCCTCACGGTCGGCCACCCCGGAACCCGGAACCCATTTCTACTCGGAGGCCACGATGAGGTACGCACGGCGGCTGTTCGCCATTGGATCACTGGCCGGTGCCGGAGCGGCATCGGTGCCCGGAGCGTTGAAAGCGCAGTTCGAGCGCCTGGATCCGCGCTTCGACGCGCTCGTCCCGTCGGACGCCGTGGTCGAGGTGCTCGCGGACGGCATCGAATGGGCGGAAGGGCCGGTCTGGGACCCGAACGACGAGGCCCTGCTCCTATCCGATGTTCCGCGCAACATCGTCTTCCGGTGGAAGGAGGGCGAGGGGCTGAGCGAGTATCTCGAGCCCAGCGGCTACACGGGCGAGGTGCCGTTCACGGGCCGGGAGCCGGGCAGCAACGGCCTCATCTTCGATGGGCAGGGCCGGCTGCTATTGTGCCAGCACGGCGATCGGCGTGTCGTGCGACGCGAGGCCGATGGGAGCTTCACCGTGATCGCGGACCGCTACGAGGACAAGCGGTTCAACAGCCCGAACGACCTGACTTTCGGCCCGAACGGTGACCTCTACTTCACCGACCCGCCGTACGGCCTGCCGGGAACGTTCGAGTCATCGGAGAAGGAGCTCGATTTCCAGGGCGTCTACCGGGTTTCGGCGGACGGAACCGTCTCGCTGGTGACCGCCGAGCTCAGCGCGCCCAACGGCATCGGCTTTTCGCCCGACGGCTCGACGCTCTACATCGCGGACTCGCGCGACGCCTTGTGGATGGCCTACCCCGTCCTCGCTGACGGGTCGATCGGTGAGGGCCGCCGCTTCGCCGAGGCGACGGGCGATGACCCCGGCGCGCCCGATGGCCTCGAGGTCGACGTCAATGGGAACCTGTTCGCCACCGGACCCGGCGGCGTGCACGTCTTCGCGCCCGACGGCACCCGCCTCGGCCGCATCGTGACGGGCGTTCCCACGGGCAACGTCGCCTGGGGCGACGATGGGAGCGTGCTCTACATCGCCGCCAACGACCGGCTCCTGCGCGTGCGAACGACGACGCGCGGGTTCCCCGGATTTCAGCGGTGATGTAGTTGAGGTACTGCCGGAGCGCCATGGAAGGGCATCGCGTTCTCCTTCCTGCTCGATCGCAGGGTGGCGCGCGGCCCGGCTCGATCCGCTTGCCACGCTACGCGCCGAGTAGTCTGGAGTGGATCGCCCGCGCCCCTCCGTTCATAGTCCTCATCTCATAGTCCCCATCTCGACCAGCGTGGTCGCGGCGATGTGGGACTTGGCATCGGATGCGAATACCAACCCACATTTCGAGATAGCAGCCACCGCGAGTTGGGTGATTTGTACGCCTTGCACTCGTGTCGATCTCAGCGGGCCATGCCGTCCGGTGCGTGTCCCGTGCGCGCACTCTCGCAGAGACGCGGAGGTGCTGAGGCGGACAGCTCGCCTCAACGTTCTCGGCGTCTCTGCGCCGCTGCGGGAGAATGGCGGGTACCTGCGCTCGATCGGCAGGATCAACGTTTCTTCGTGTAGATTTGAACCACTCCGGCGGTGTGCTGGGGACCGTACAGGCTGGCGGCCGCGCCCTTGAGCACCTCGATGCGCTCGATCATCTCAGGGTCGAGCCGCTTGAGCGCGGCGGAATGATCGGCCACGCGCTCGCCGTCGATGTAGAAAACGGGCTCGGGCCCGGACGCGCCGCCGATGTAGAAAACGGGCTCGGGCCCGGACGCGCCGCCGGCCGCGCGCTGCTCATGCAGGCGAACCACGACTTCGGTCGCTTTCCTCGCCGCTGCGGCTAGCGCGTCCGCGCTGAGTGGCGCATCGGGCGGCACGGCGCCCGATATGGCGCGGACGCCGGATGTGTCCGCTTCGATACGGGCGTTAGGAAGGACCAGTTCCTGGT
>JBOHRM010000068.1:0-4933 GCA_050732715.1 Longimicrobiales bacterium | reverse complement strand
CGCTCGAGGTGCTGCGCATCGAGGCCGGCCGGCCGCGCTGGGGCGCAGAGCTGGATGAGAACGTGATCCCGCTCGAGGCCGGGCTCGAGAGCCGCGCGATCAGCCAGACCAAAGGCTGCTACACGGGCCAGGAGGTGATTGTCCGCATCCTGCACCGCGGCCACGTGAACTGGCTGCTGCGGGGCGTGCTCTCGGGCGGTGCGCCGCCCGAGAAGGATGCCGCACTGCTGCGGCCTGAGGATGGCCGCAAGGTCGGCCGCGTGACGAGCGCGTGCCATTCGCCGCGCCACGGCCGCGCGATCGCGCTCGCCTACACCCGCCGCGAGCTGGAACCGCCGGTCACGCTCAAGCTCGGCCGCATCGACGGGCCCGATGTCATCGTCACGGACCTCCCGTTCCCCGCCGCGCCGCTCGCGGACGCGTGACCGGCCCGGCGCCCGTGGAATCCGTCGTGCGCGCGGCCGAAACCGGCGCGACCGAGACCCATGTTCGTCCCTTACGGCGTCGGCTTCACCGCCATGTCCGCGGCACTCGTGCTGTTGAATTGCCGACCGAGCCGCGCATGGTTCGACGCGATCCACACATTGCTTCGCCGGTGCCGGCCGGCCATTATCCGCGCATGAGCGACGCGGCGGCGAAAGAGGCGAGGCGCGGGTTGCAGCGGCTGCGGCGCGCGGTCGAGAAGGCGGCGCACGAGCTGGGCGATGTGGAGGGCGCGCTGCGCCACGTCGAAGGCGAGGACTTCCCGGCGGAGTCGTACGCTCGCGCGGCCGATCAGCTTGGCGCGGTGCTCGAGCTGATCGACGAGGAGTCGGCACGCCTCGAAGAGAAGGTGTTGTACGCGGGCGGCCTCGAGCCCGGCCGCGTGCGTCGGACCGGCGGCGGGTGATCGCCGCGGCATCGCCGTGAGCGACGGGTTCCACCTCTTCGTTTACGGCACGCTTCGCTCCGGCGGCAGCGGGGCCATGCCACTGCTCGAGCGATGCACGTGGCTGCGCGCGGCGACGATCGACGGCACGCTGTACGACATCGACGGCCGGTTCCCCGCGCTGCTGCTCTACGGCGCCGCTCGGGTGCAGGGTGAGATATGGTGTTGCCCGAAGGATCTGCTTCGGTCGCTCGATGAGTTCGAGGGCGTGGCGGTCGGCCTGTTCCGCCGCATCGGCGTGCGCGCGGCCGGCCACGCCTGCTGGACCTACGTCGCCGGGCCGGCGCTCGCGCGTGAGCTGAAGCCGACCCGCCGGATCGCGTCCGGCGATTGGCTCGATCGAGGACCCGAACCGGTGACGCGCTGACGCACCACCGGGCGGTGCCGCATCGGCGAGAACGGATCAGGTGGCCATGGACCGGCGCGTTTTCATCCGAAGCGGCGTGCTCGCGGCGGGCGCGTCGATCATCTCGTCGTCGCGGCTCTCGGCGGATTTGCCATGGAGCGGCGCGGGCGGGCGCGCGAGCGCACGTTTGGCCCGCCGTGCGGAGCTCCTGCTGCGCGGCGGCGTGATCTATGACGGGACGGGCGCGGCCGGCGTAGAGGCTGACGTCCGCATCTCGGGCGACCGCATCGCCGCGGTCGGGCGCGGGCTGCCGGCCGACGGCGCACGGGTCATCGATGTCCGCGGCCACGCCGTTGCGCCCGGCTTCATCGACATCCACGCGCACACCGACCTCGGCCTATTCGCACACCCGAACGCGGAGAGCAAGGTCCGGCAAGGCGTTACGACCGAGGTCGCCGGCCAGGACGGCAGCTCCGTGGCGCCGTCTTCGGAGGACCGCGCCGCTAACGTGCGCGAACGCTACGCCGAGGCCGCGGCCGTCGATGTGCGCACGCTCGGCGGTTTCTTCAGCAGCCTCTCCGCGCGCGGCGCGGCGGTCAACCTAGCGAGCATGGTCGGCGCCGGCACGATTCGCGGCCTGGTCATCGGCGCCGATGACCGTCCGCCGACCGACGCCGAGCTGGCGCGCATGGTCGAGCTGGTTCGCCGGGCCGTGGCCGACGGCGCGTGCGGGATCTCGAGCGGCCTCGAGTACACGCCGGGCGGGTTCGCGTCGAAAGCCGAGCTCGCCGCGCTCGCCGCGCCGTTCGCCGGCACGGGCCTGCCGTACGCGACGCACATGCGCAACGAAGACGACGAGCTGCTCACCGCGATCGAGGAAGCGCTCGAGGTCGGCCGCGTGGCCGGGGTGCCGGTCCACATCTCGCACCTCAAAGCGCAGGGTGAGCGCAACTGGTGGAAGGCCGAGCCGGCGCTGCGGATGCTCGAGTCCGTGCGCGCGGCGGGCCGCGACGTCACGTTCGATCGCTATCCCTACATCGCCTACAGCACCGGCCTGTCGAACCTGTTCCCGCTGTGGTCCCGCGATGGCGGTACGGCCGCGTTCCTCGGCCGGCTCCGCGATCCTGCGCAGCGGCCGCGCATCGAGGCGGCGGTCCGCGAGAAGATCGCGGAGCTCGGATCGTGGGACGCGGTCCAGATCACGTCGACGTCGAGCGAGTCTCTGGCGTGGGCGAGGGGCGAACGGCTCGGCCGGCTCGCGACGGAGCGCGGTCAGGAGCCCTACGCGCTACTGCTCTCGATCATGATCGAGGATGGTGCGCGGAGCGGCATGGTGGGGTTCGGCATGAGCGAGGAGAACACGGCGCTGATGCTCGCGCACCCGCTCGGCATGATCTGCTCGGACGCGCCCGCCCGCGCCGTCACCGGCCCGCTCTCGGCCGGCACGCCGCACCCGCGCGCGTACGGCTCGTTCCCGCGCGTGCTCGGCTTCTACGTGCGCGAGCGCGGCACCCTGACGCTCGAGAAAGCGATCCACAAGATGACCGGGATGCCGGCGGCGCGGCTCCGCCTCGAGGGGCGCGGGCGGCTCGAGACGGGCGCGTTCGCCGACGTCGTCGTCTTCGACCCCGACACGGTGATCGACCGCGCCACGTTCGAGGCGCCACACGCGTACCCCGTCGGCATCCCCTACGTGATCGTCAACGGCGAGCTGGTCATCGCCGAAGGCGAGCACACGAACGCGCGCCCCGGTCGAGTGCTGACGGCCAAGGCCTAGGGCTGCCCCTGGCCGAACACCGTCCCCTCGATCCCCCGGAAACGGATTGCGGTCGCACGCTCACCGGAGACATCGAACTCGAACGTGCCGCCCTGTTCGATGTTGAACAGCTTGCCACCCCGGTAGAGGGCGGGGCTGAACCGGTGGCGGCCGGCGGGCACGAGGTCGAACACCAGCTCGTCGCCAGGGTGGATCGGGAACGGCAGCTTGCCGCGCAGCATCTCGCCTTCCTCGAAGATCTCGAGCTGGCCCGTGGTCGGCCAACCGATCCCCTCGAGCATCTGCATGTCATACGTCCCGACGTAGATCGCGCGTTCGTCGGCCGCGAGCATCACCGGCTTCGTCGGCTGAACCACGACGTCGACCGGCACGGCGACCTCGCCCCATTGGAACTGGAGCTTCGCGGCGTCGCCGGTCACGGCGGGGAACGACCAGGTCAACGTCTCGGCGTGCGGCCCGTCTTGCGGCGCGGCCGCGATGTGGATCTGCTCGGCCGACGAGTCCGGCTTCTGGAAGTGGAAGATCTCGGGGTTCGGATCGAGCGAGAGCCGCCACTGGCCGCCCTGCCGCGGCACCATCCACATCGAGTACTTGCCGGCGGGAACGTCCGTACCGTTCAGGCGGATGTCCTTGTCGACGTCGAGCGTGGTCGCCCAGTTCGCGCCGGGCGTCCAGACGACGTCGTAGGGCACGAGGTCGCCGAACAGCGTGCGGCCGCGCGCGACCGGGCGCGAGTACTCGATCGTGACCGTGGTGCCATCGATGGTCTGGGCGACGACGGCGTGCTCACTGCCGCGAATCTGCGCGGCGGCGCTGCCGGCGCCGATGGTATACAATGAGCCGGCCATCAGGGCGGCTGTCACAACGCGGTGCATCATGGTTTCCTCCGAGGTTGGGTCGGGTAAACGTGGATTCGAAAAAACAGGGCTCAGGCGAAGCGCCGGTCTATCGCCGCGCGGATCTCGTCGAGTGACCGGCCTTCGCCATGGAGCCGGGTGACCAGCCGCCCTTCGCCCTGGCAGATGTCGCACAGTTGCGCCATCCCGGACGCCTCATAGCACGAGAGCAGCGAGTAGAAGCCCTCGAGCTCGTCACACCCGCAGTAGCAGCGAATGCCGTCGACCACCTGCGGGATCTCGCGGATCCCGTCGTACAGCTCGGCGACTTCGGCGTCGACCTCGCCGGCGCCGAGCACATGTGAGCCGTCGATCCCCGGCCGCGGGTCCGGGTGCCCGGCGCGGGCCGGCCGAGCGAACGCGGCCGCACGATCCGGCAACCAGCCGACGGTCAGCGACGCGATCGCGCCCACGAGTGCCGCGAGAAAGCCGCGGCGGCTATGCATTGAGTCTTGCATTGAATCGTCTGCGGCGAGACGCCACGCTGCGGGCGATCCCGGCTCCTTCTCGGTCTGAGCGGTCCAACGGCGGGCGGCGGAGGCAGCCCACGGGGACTCGCGGCCGCCTTCCTCCAGCCCCCGGTTACTTATGGCGCAATTCGATCCGTAAAGGGGTCACGCGGACCGCCACCGGCGCCTTCGAAGACGCCGGTGGCAGCCGCGATCACGAAGCAGCAAAAGGATGTAACCGAACGCCCGCGCACGCAAGCCGGTTGCCGGCAACCGATAAATGATAAATGATGAATGATGAATGATGAATGGATTCCACATTCCGCATTTTCGCATTCATCATTTCGCTAAACCGACCTAGAGCGCGCCGCGCCGCCACGGCCCCCAGATCGCGCACGTCAAGCCCTGGCCGGCGCCTTCGGCCGGGCTGCCGCTCGTGGGGCCCTGGATGTTGACGTACAATGTCTGGCCGTCGGGGCTGAACGTCGCGCCGGCGAACTCCGCGCCGTTGAGCTGGTTGATCGCGAAGTCGAAGAT
>JBOHRM010000067.1:0-2165 GCA_050732715.1 Longimicrobiales bacterium | reverse complement strand
GGCCCGAGATGTCGGCCTGCTCGAGCTCGAGCAGCGTCTCGCCATCCTCCGCGGCGCGCAGCACACTGATCGCCGGCACGTCCGGCCGCGACCATGCGTCGACGAAGTAGCGGCCGTCCTCCGACATCGTGATCTCGTGGTTCGCATCCTCGGGCGTCAGCAGCTCGTAGGCCGTGCCATCGAGCGCAACGCGGTAGAGATGCCGGAAGTAGGGATCGCGCCCGGGTTCGCGCCCCGCTCCCGTGAACCAGACGGTCCGGCCGTCCTCGTCGACGTGCAGCACCTCGATGACCGGGCCGGGCGCGGAGGTAATACGGTTCTTCAGCTCACCCGTCTCGAGATCGTAGAGGTAGAGGTTGCCCCAGTCGTCACGCTCCGAGAACCAGATCACCTCGTTCGATGAGGGCAGCACTCGCCAGTTCACGCTGTTCAGGCCCGACTCGAACTGTGTCGGCACGGTCTCCTCGAGCACGTCGCGCACCGCGCCGGTCGTCGCGTCGGCTACCCGCAGCGTCGCCGTCTTGTGATCGCGCGACGAGGACACGAACGCGAGCCGTGAGCCGTCCGGAAACCACTGAACATCAGTGAACTCGCCGCGGCTGCACGCGACGTGGTCACAAAGCGACGAGCGGTGCGCGTCGGGCGGCATCTGCAACCTCACCACACGCGGGCCATCGAGATCGATGATCACGCGTTCGATCCTGAAGATCACGCTGTCTCCCGGCAGCGGGTATTTCCACGCCTCGAGCTCCGGTTGCCCGACGTTCGTGCTCACGAGAAACATATCGCCCACGCCGCGCGCGTCGTGCTGGAACGTCGCGATCTTGCGCGAGTCCGGTGACCAGCGCAGCACCGGCCGGTCGCTCCGCGTCCAGCCCGCGTTGTCCGTGGCGTACCCGAAATCCTCCTCGCCGTCCGTCGTCAACTGCGTTTCCTCTCCCGTCGCGAGGTCACGAACCCACAGATCGTAGTCGCGAATGAACGCCGCCAACGTGCCATCCGGTGAGACCGACTCGTTCGCGCCGACCTCGACGCCGCCCGCGGCTTCGACCGTGCAGCGCTGGCCGTCAACATCGCACACGTAGGTCTCGTCATCGACCTCGATGCGGACCGACTGTCCGTCCTCCACGATCTCGAGCTCGGCGATCGGCAGGTCGAACGCCGTGTACGCCGTGTCCGCCGCGGCGGACAGCGCGGCCGCCAGCCGCTCATGGTCGAATGCGCGCCTGCGCGTCCCTCCCTCCGCATCGACCAGTATGAACTCGTGACCCTCCGCGATCGTGTTCCGGTACCAGAACCGGTCCTCGGCCAGCCACGACGGTCGCACGGCCCCGTTCAACACCAGGTCACGAACGTTTGCCGCGAGAAACTGCTCGGCGCGGGCGTAGTCTTGGGTGGTCAATGCCCGTGGCGCGCCCTCGCTCGAGACCGCCTGCGCCCCGGCGGGCGCCACGCGAGTGATCGTGACGCCCAAGAACACGACGAGAACCAGCCTATGGCCACAATTGAAATGCATGTCGAACCTCGAATCCCGATTAGCCGGTATCAACGCGCCTCAACATGCAGCCCGTCGAGAGGGTGGGCAATGCGCCCCGACAACTGGCTTCGGTACCGCGGCGGACCTTTTGCGACCCGGCGTCCGACGCCCGCCGCCCCACGATCGACGCTTGCATGTCGACGTCCAGACGTCTAAATTCACGCCGGCATCAACACCGAAGGGGCATATGGCATCGAAACGCAGACCAGGAGAGGTTAGGGACGCCATTCTATCCGCGCTCCGGGAGCTGCCTGACGGTGCTGCGGCTTCGGAGATCGAACGCCGCGTCACTGAGCGGATCGGCGAAGCCGCATCCTCATCCGTGCGGTCCTATCTCCGGCTGAACACCCCCGCTCTGTTTTATCGCAGCCGGCGCGGGCACTATGTGCTCCGCGAGAATGCGGTTGCGCCTTACGTGGCGCACGCCGATACGGAGATCGATTTCACTTCGTTCCGCCATCATCGAGCGGTCATGTACTGTGGAGATTGTCTCGACTGGCTGAGAGTGCGAGAAGCGAACAGCATCCACGCCGTGGTGACCGACCCGCCGTACGGACTATTCGAGTACACCACCGAGCAGCAGGAAAAGCTCAGAAATGGGAAGGGCGGCGTTTGGAGAATCCCGCCT
>JBOHRM010000066.1:0-14264 GCA_050732715.1 Longimicrobiales bacterium | reverse complement strand
CCCCTACACCTACACGTACACCTACACGTACACCCACACGTACACCCTATAACAAATTCCCCAACCGCTCACCCCACAGCGTCCAAGCACTCCTTCAACCCCATAGCAATACAAGTAAACGAGGGAGTATCGCGGAGCGTGAACCGGCTCGCATCGGTCAAACGCAACGCCATCAGCAGGTCGAGGAACCGGCCGACGTGGTCCGTCTCGAACGCGACGACGAACTCCTGATCGTCGAGGCCGTACGAGTATGTGGTATTGAGCTTGACGTCGGGCCATTCATGGCCAACGCGAATGTGCTCGTCCATCATGCGCTGCCGTTCGTCCTGCGAGAGCGTGTACCACTCGCGGGTCTTCACGAACGGGTAGACGAACAGGTAACGCGAACCCTGAGGGTTGATCGCGATGCGCGCGTGGTCGAGCGGCGCCTCGCCGCCGTACTTCGCCAGGTACTCCTGCTCGTAGCGGTTGACGTAGATCGAGCGCCGCGTCATCGCGAAGTACGAGTACGGCAGATCGAGCCAGCTGCCGATCTCGGCGCGGCGGATCGACGCTGCGAGCGCGTGCAGATGGTCGAGGTCGCGGCTCGCCTGCCATAGCAGCAGATCGCAGTCTCCGCGCGTGCCGACCAGCGAATACGCGTAGATCATGAAGTCGCGGCCGAGCCGCTGCACCAGCGCGACGAGCTCGGCCTTGTGCGCCTCGCGCTGGTCGGCCGGCAGCCGCCGCCATTCTGGAACCAACCGATAGAACGAAAAGCGGACGAACTCGCGTTCGGCCGCTTTCTCCTGTTCGTGTTGGATCCGCTCGATCGCCGCGGTGTCGACGGCGGGCCGGGGCGGGAGGCCGGGCCGCGTGCCCCGCGGTTTGCTCAACGGTGTAGTGGACGACATTGAGACCAAACTGGTTTTCGGGTTGAATCTCCCGGAAGTTGCAGTCACACCGCGCAATACGCAAGTTGAGCGGATGCGCCGATACCACGCTTGGGTTCCCTGCTCGGTCACCGTGATGCTCACGGCCGCGTGCGCAGGATCACGCGGGCCGGCTATGCCCAGTCCTGGAAGCGCCGACACCCTGGCAGCGGACTCGGCAGCGCGCGCAGACTCGCTGGCCATGGTGGCGCGACTGGCGGAAACACGGCCGCGCTACGCGGTCCGGCCCGTGCCGCCGACGGACGCGTTCGAGGCGGCCGTGCACGCCGGCACACGCACCGAGGACGGGCGCCCGGGGCCGCGGTACTGGCAGCAGTTCGTGCAGTATCGAATCGAGGTCGAGATCGACCCTTCGGCCGCGCGCGTACAAGGCGCCGAGACCGTCGTCTACCACAACAACTCGCCCGACACGCTCGACTTCCTGATGTTCAATCTCTACCAGAACGTGTTCGCGGAGGGCGCCCAACGCGTGCGACGTGTGCCCGTAACCGGTGGCATGAGGCTCGAGTATGTCGCCGTGGACGGCGGAACATCGCACTACCAAATCGACGGCACGCTGATGCGGCTCGAGCTGCCGCGGCCGCTGCCGCCGCAGGGCCGCGCGATCATCGACTTCGTCTGGCACTTCACGGTGCCGCCAGCGGGCGCGCCGCGCACCGGCCACGACCGGCAAAGCGTGTTCACCGTCGCGCAATGGTATCCTCAGGTCGCAACGTACGATGACCTGCGCGGCTGGCACGACCGCCCATACTGGTCGAATGCGGAGTTCTACCTCGAGTACGGCGACTTCGACGTCGCCATCACCGCGCCCGAAGGATGGCTCGTCGCCGCGACCGGCACCCTCGAGAACGCCGACGAGGTATTGGCCGAGACCGCGCGTGAACGGCTCGCAGCGGTGCGGTCGACCGACGACGTCGTCGCCATCGTCACGACCGATGATCACTCGGCGGGGACGGCGACCGCACGTGAGCCCGGCGGCCTGCTGACCTGGCGGTTCCGTGCGCGCAACGTCCGCGACTTCGCTTTCGCGACCGCCAACCGCTACGTGTGGGACGCGACGCGGGCCGTGCTACCCGCCGCGGGCGGCGACTCGCCGCCGGATACCGTGATCGTCAACGCGCTCTACCGGCCGCAGGCGACCGCGTGGCGCGAGGCCGCGCAATACACGCGGCACGCGCTGGCATTCAACGCGCGACGCTGGCACCCCTACGTCTATCCCCAGATCACAGCGGCCGAGGGCCCGGTCGGCGGGATGGAGTACCCCATGCTGATCTTCGTCGGCGCGCCGACCGAGCCGCGGCGGCTCTACGAGGTGATCGCACACGAGGTCGCGCACCAGTGGTGGGGGATGATGGTCGGCTCGAACGAGACCGACTACGCGTGGCAGGACGAGGGCCTCACGTCCTGGACCGAGAACCACGCCGTCACCGAGTTCCTGCCCGACGCGGACGCATTCGCGGCCACCGCGGATGCTTACCTCGACATCGCGGGCAGCGACGCCGAGCGCCCGATCATGCGCGAGGCCGACCTCTACGGGCCCGGCGGCCAATACGTCATCGCGACATACCGCAAGCCGGCCGCGTTGCTCCGCGCGCTCGCCGCAGTCATCGGTGAGCAAACGCTCGACGTGGCACTGCGCGTGTACGCCGACCGCTGGCTCCTGCGCCACCCCACGCCGTTCGACCTGTTCAATACCATCGAAGACGTCGCCGGCCGCGACCTCGACTGGTTCTGGCACCCGTGGTTCTACGAGACCGCCGTGCTCGACCAGGCGATCGCGGCGGTCGACGTTCGGCCGACGCCGGCCGGCCGCGAACGCGTAATGATCCTCGTCGCCGACCAGGGCGACGCGCCGATGCCCGCGCCGATCATGGTCACCACGATGACCGGCGCGACACACGAGCTCGAGCTTCCCGTCGAGCCCTGGCTCGAAGGCCGCGCCAACCAGCTCGCGATCATCGAGCTCACCGAGCCCGTGCAGCGCATCGAGATCGACCCGGCGCGCGCCTTCCCCGACGTCGACCGGTCGAACAACGTCTGGGAGCGGACCGCACGCTGATTCACGAACCGGCTCGCGACCCTCACCGCCCGTAGGAGGTGGTGAATTGCGCACTCGACAGCGAATCAACCATCGATTGGCGCGTTCACTACCCAATCCGGGATCGACATCGAAGTCGATCAGGGTGGACCGGTCGACTGTGGAGTGAACTGCCGCATGCCGGTGAATGCGGAATCAGTGGGAGGGACCATCAGCAGTTGGGGATTTTCGCGTGTGACCACCTACGATACGATCGTGATCGGCACGGGAGGCGTTGGCAGCGCGGTGCTGTTCCAACTCGCGCGGCGCGGCGTGCGGACGCTTGGACTCGACCGTTTCCCCCCCGGTCACGACCGCGGCAGCTCGCACGGGCGCACGCGCCTCATTCGACAGGCCTATTACGAGCACCCCGACTACGTGCCGCTGTTGCGCCGGGCGTATGCCTTGTGGGCCGATCTGGAAGCGGCTGTCGCTGAACAGCTGCTGTACAGGACCGGCCTGTTGGAAGTCGGCCCGGCCGATGGCCGCCTGATCGCCGGTGTGCTCGGGAGCGCGCGGCGATATGGGCTCGAGGTCGAAGAATTGGCCGGCGACGACGTTGCGCGGCGGTTCCCGGGTTTTGTGGTGACCGACGGCTGCCATGCGATTTTCGAGCGGAACGCGGGCTTTCTCTTGGTCGAACGTTGTGTGCTCGCCCATATCCGTGAGGCGCGGCGGCTGGGCGCGGAGTTGCGGACGGGCGAAGCCGTGCTGCGGTGGTTCGCCGACGGCAATGGCGTCATGGTCGAGACGGAGACCGCGACGTATCGCGCGCAACGGCTGGTCATCGCCGCGGGCGCGTGGTCCGGGCCGATCCTCGGCGAGCTGGGCGTGCGCCTGCGCGTGGTCCGCAAGCACCAGCACTGGTTCGAGACGGGCGACGACCGCTATCGGATCGATCGCGGCTGCCCCGCGTTTTTCTTCGAAGCACCCGACGGATACTTCTATGGAATGCCGTCGTACGACGATCACGGCGTGAAGGTCGCGGAACATTCCGGCGGCGAAGACGTGGTCGATCCGCTGGCGCTCGACCGCGGTCCGGACGCCGAAGACCGCCGCCGCGTGCAAGCGTTCCTCCGCGCTCACTTGCCGGGCGTCTCGAGGCGCGAGATGGCGCATGCGGCCTGCATGTACACGTGCACCCCGGACGAGCACTTCATCGTCGATCGGCACCCCAAGAGTCCGCACGTGGTGTTCGCCGCGGGCCTCTCGGGCCACGGGTTCAAGTTCGCGCCCGTGCTCGGCGAAGCGCTGGCCGAGTTGGCGCTCGACGGCGCGACCGAACAGCCGATCGGCTTCCTCGGTCTCGGTCGTTTCGCGCCGCGTCAGGCCTCGACACGATGAGAGGACCACCGAACGTGCGGAGTCGAGGGCGAGGCCGCGATGCTACCCGGCCGCATCGAGGGGGACACGCAGCAGCTCGGTGGAATCCGGAATGTAGAAGTAGACGAGGCTGCGGCGGCTGTCGACAACGAAATCGCCCGCACCGCGGACCTGTGCGAAGCGCATCCGACTCGTGATCTCACCGTCGTCCGACAGGACAATGATGGTGGCCGGGTCCGCCGGCCCCGCATCGATGAGAATCCACAGGTTCGGGCCGACGGCACGCGCGCGAAGGAAGTAGCGGAGAGGGTAGACGCTGTTCGGTTCGCCGTCGGCGTTCCTGGAGACGAAACGTGCACGCACGGCGTCGAACTCGGGTTCGGCGAGCCGCACGGAGAGGAGGCGATTCCCCGCCGAGTCGTATCGTTCGACCCAGCCGGAGGCAGTGAGGTAGAGCCAGACGACCACGATGACTGCGAGCACCGCGGTCGATGCCTGACCTCCCATCATCCACGATCGCATGAGCCCTTCAGCGTGAGATGTCGCCGAATCGCCGTCTGACGACGGTGCTCGACGCGAGCCGATGCTGGCCTTGCGTCGAGACTGGAGGACCTGATACTGCGCCCAGCCTCAGTCGGCGCGGGGCGCGGTCACGGCGTCCTGCCTCAGCGTCGACCAGGGCGGCTCGTTCGCGACATCGACGAGCGCGGGGCCATCGAACTTGGCCGGCGAGAGGATCGCGAGGAACACGAGTGTCTCCGTGCCCGCGTTGTAGGTGCCGTGGACTACATCGCGCGGGATGTGCGCGGCCTCGCCGGGCCTCAGAATTCGCGACTCGCGGTCGACCCACTGTTCCGCGACGCCCGAGATCACGTAGATGATCTCCTCGAGCGCCGGATGCCGGTGGAAGGCGTGGCCTTTGCCGGGCGGCATGCGGACACGCACGAGCAGCAGGTCCTCCGCGGAGGTCAGCCCCGGCCGGCAGAGCCAGTCGTGCGGTCCCCACGGCCGTTCCTCGACCTCGACGTCCTGCTCGGTCACGAAACGGCGTGCGCTACCCAATTCCATGGCATGATCTCCGACATTGCCCGATCGCGGTCCCGCACGGCACCGTGGCCCGTGCCTCGCGCGAACCTACGCGCCCTCGGCGTTCGGCGGAATGACCTGGCGTGCCGGTCGTCAAAGCGCCGGTCGGCCCATCGGGCGAATCGGTGGCCGAACCACCGGCGGCGTCGGCGGAACGATCAACGCATTCATAAAGCGGTGGTGAGCCACGACAGCCTCGAAGGCTGCTCCTCGATGCAGGCGTCGCTCATTCCGAACGCAGAGCCTGGATCGGATCGACGCGGCTGGCGCGGCGCGCGGGGACCGCGCACGCAGTCGTTGCGGCGACCAACAACAGGCCGATGCCCAACGCGATGCTGAGCGGGTCGACCGCGGAGATGCGATAGAGTATGCCCTCGACGTATCGCGCTGCCCACACGGACGCCAGCGCGCCCGTGGCGATGCCGAATACGACGGGGCGGAGACCGGCAGCGACGACGTCGCGGGCGACCCGGCGCCCACCGGCGCCGAGGGCAACGCGGATACCGACCTCGCGCGTGCGCCGGCTGACGTCGAGCGCGACCACGCCATACACGCCACTGATCGCGAGTACCAACGTCAAGCTGCCGAACACGGCCAGGAGCTGAGCGACGAAGCGCTGGCGGGCGGTGTCGTCGCGCAGCACCTGCGTGCCTGTCGTCACATCGCGGAGTGGCAGGTCGGGATCGAGCTGGGCGATCCGTGCTCTTATCGTGGCAAGCAACGTCGCGGGATCGCCGGACGTTCGCACAATAAACCGCGCCCAGCTATCGCGCAGCTCGAAGGCCGGCGTGTAGAACTGTAGTCGATCGGGGTTCGCCCGTTGGCCGCCGTTCATCACGTCGGCCGCAACGCCGATGATTCGATAGAACGAATCCCCATAGACGAGGTCGCGACCCACGACGCTGTCGCTGGTTCTGCGGGCGAACGCCTGGTTCACGATGATGACGTCCTCGACATCGCTTCGGTCGAAATCGCGGCCTTCAATGAGCCGAAGACCGGTGACGGGGAAAAAGCCGGGCGGCACGCCGTTGCCGTAGCTGAACGTCCCCTTCTGCGCCGGGCTCAGCTCACCCTCGAGGTGCGCGGCGCCGGCATGCATCGAGTAACCCATCAACGGCGCGGTTGAACTCGTCACGCCCTCGACGCCGGGCATGGACTCGATCGCCTCGAGCACGCGGTCCCAGAACGCGCTCCGCGCCTCGGGCGTGGCATAATGCGACGCGGGGAGCTGAATGTTGAACTCCGCCAACCGATCGACGTCCATGCCGACGTCCACCGCCATGAGTTTCTGGAAGCTGCGCAGCGTGAGCGCCGAGCCCGTGACCAGCACAACGGCGAGCCCGACTTGAACGGCCACGAGCAGCTGGCGAGTCCAGCCGGAGCGGCCGCCGCCGGAGCGCCCGGCCTCGGCGCGACCGAGCAGGCGGCGAACATCGAGTGAACGGAGCTGCGCCGCGGGGACCAGCACGCAGAGCAACGCCGCGCCCGCGGCGAGCATCGCGCCATACCCGAGCGCCCGCGCACCGGTCGGGGCACCCTGGAGCCCGGGCAGTCGCTCGAGGACGAGTGAAACGAGCGCGGCGCCAACGGTGCGCGCGACGACGAGCGCCGTCGCGACACCGAGCAGTGTCAGCGCGAGCGACTCGACGAGGAACAGACGCGCGAGCGCCGCGGCCGAGCCACCCACGGCCGCGCGGATGCCCAGCTCACCCGCGCGCGATCCCGTACGACCGAGCAGCAAGTTCGCCGTATTCGCGAGGGCGACGATCATGAGGATCACGACACCGCCGAACACGAGCCATACGCCTTGCACATACGACTCGCCCGCGAGCCAATACGGCGCGTTGACGACGGGGATGAACCCTTCCCGCGAGTCCTCGGGCCGCCCACCAAGCGCGCGCAGCTCGGTCTCGACGTCGCTCACCGTCGCGCCGTGCCGCACGAGCGCGAGGACCAAGGCAAATCCATCAGCGGTGTCGAGTATCACGTCACGCGGAACGATCCGTACGATATCGGGCACTCGCCCGTGCTCGAGTCGGGCGGCCGTCGGCCAGATACCGGCGATCGTGAACATCGTATCGTTCAGGGTCACCGTGCGACCGACAACGCCGGTGTCGCCGCCGAAGTGGCGTTTCCAGAAGCCTTCGGCGAGCATCACGACGGGCGGATCCGAGGGCTCGAGGTCCTCGGCGGTCGGCACCCGCCCGACCAGGGCCTGCACGCCGAGCGCGGCAGGGAGCCCCGCTGACACAGCGGTAACGGGCAGCAGCTCGGCGGCACGCTCACCCGTCCACACGGCGTCCTCCGGCACGAACGTCTCGATCCACTCGAGCGTGCGCGCAGAGATGCGCCAGCGGGAGACGGCCTCGCTGCTCGGTGCGATGTTCCAGCCGAGCTGCGGGTGATGGTCCGCGATGTAGACCATGCGATCGCCGTTACGGTACGGCAGCGGCCGAAGAACGATCCGGTCCAGCACGCCAAAGATCGCCGCGTTCGCGCCGACGGCCAGACCAAGCGTCAGGACAACCAGCGCCGTGAATGCGGGCCGCTTCGCCAACGAGCGGATCGCCACGCGGCCATCCATTGCCGTGCCCGCCATTGCCCGCGCGAACCAGGACATCGCGCGATGCGCCCGGCGCCGGTCCGTACTCCTTGACGCACGGTGAACCGCCACATGCGCCGAAACCGCTGCGCGCACCGTGTCCGCGAGCAGCATCCCCGCCGTGCGCATGCTCGCCTCGAGCCTGCTCGCGTGTCGGCGCTCTCGCACCCACCGGTGCGTCACCGCTTCGCGGTACGCCCTCGAATGCTCCCGCCGGAACGATGCCGGATAGGCGAGCAAGCACACCCGCGCCAGCGCGTGCACCCACCCGGGAGCCGCCTCGCCCGCGCTCACGGCCGGCCCTCGAGCACCTGCTTCGCCGCGGCAACCGACACCAGCCGCCGCATCCGTTCCGCCTCCGACCGAAGCGCCGCGCGACCCCGCGGCGTGATCCGATAATACCGGCGACGAGGATCGTCATCGGACGGGTCAGGCACGCGCGTCGTCTCACGTACGTGGCCGTCCTCCGACAGACGCTTCAGCATCGTGTACAACGTGCCGGGCCCGAGCCGGACCGCGCCGTCCGTTCGCACCTCCACCTCTTCGACAATACCCAGCCCGTGCCTCGGCTGGTCGGCCAGCGCCAGCAGGATCAAGAACCCAGAGCGCGGAAGTCCGGTCCCCTCGCGTGCCATGCTGTCCCTCCAGTCGAGTGCCCCGGCGAAGTATCGAATTCCAAGATATATCATGTATCGATAGATCGCAACCGAGTGAAAGGAGTGCATTCGGAAACGACGGGAATTCCCAATGTGGCGCGTGTCGGATGTCGCGATGGCATCGGACGCTTCCGGCATCATCGCCCTATGGAACAACACGGAGGTAACGAGCGGCGGATCTGGGCTTGTAACCGTCCGTCAGATATAGCGGAGCTGTTGAGAAAAGCCGTCTCGTCAGAGCGTGGCCGACTCGTCTATCTCGCGTTGGATATGCGGCTTGATCAGCTCGACAGTGTGGCGCGCGCTCGCCTGGGCCCGCTCGGCATCCTTGCGCGAATAGAATTCGGACGGTGTGAGATCCTCCGCGCCATAGAAGGCGAGCTCGCGGTCGCGTCGCAGGTCACGCGACGCCTCGGCCAGCGCCTCGACCTCAGGCTCGAGCGACGCGGGAATACGTGCACGTTCAGCCAACAGCACGCCCGAAACATCATGAATCCGGGGGGGGTCGATGCCGATCGTTCGCAACAGCGCCTTGAGTGCCAATTCGACGATCTCCTGAGACTCACGCACGACATCGGCCCAGCTCTCGCCATCGAACAGCACCTCGAGCGCCCCCAGCCGGATCTCGGCGCGCCGAATGTAGTCCCGCGCCAGATCATCGACTCGCACGTCAGGCCGCCTCGACCCAATACGGCTGACCGTGCGCCCGGCGACGAACGATCTCGCCAGCCACGATTCGCCGACGGATATCCGCGAGCCGCCTGGACACCAAGAGCCTCGGGTCTAGTAGTACTATGCCGTCGATGGCAACCTCGGCCCACAACGCCGACACACGGGCCCCCGCCCCCGGGAGGCGAACGAAATGCGGCTCGACGGGACGCGAGTCCCACGTCAGCGGATCCGCGTCCCAGGCGCGATAGAGCCCCCGCCGGATGGGAATCCCCGGCTCGACGATCACGAGGACATCGACATCCGAGCCCTCCGCAAGCAGATCGCGCGCCCAGGAGCCGAACACGACCAACCCCGCAAGATCTTCACCGAGCAGTGACGCGGCGCGCGTCACTACCGCCGCGGCCGGATCGGCCGCGCCGATCGCGGGCAGCGCCAGCTTGCGCACGCAATAGTCATTCAGCGAAACACCCGCGCGACGTGCGGCCCCCCGCAGTGCCGCATGCAGTCCAGGATCGATCCTCAGCACGAACCGCCCCGACGGCCGATCATGCCTCAACATCGCCGAGCCCACCCTCTAGTATCATTCATGTGCATATATTGATACTAAATCGCTTGCCGGCGAAGTCAAGCGATCGGACTCGCGGCTTGTAGCACCTCAGTGTCGGGTTGCTCCTCGCCGGTGAATGGTGGGCTGCCGACGGTGCGGGCCGTCGTCGGCTGGGCTAGGTCCCGGCCGGCGTCTGAAGGAAGCGCTCGAGGTCCTGAACGAATCGCTCCGGTCTTTCCCAATGCGGCGCGTGTCCAGTCTCGGGATAAACAACGAAGCGCGCGTGAGGCGATGTCGAGAGGAGCGCGTCCTGCTCGCTGCGCGGAAAGACGGCGTCCTCTTCGCCCCAGAGGATCAGGGTAGGGATGCGCAGGCCGCGCAGCTCGGTTGCGGGCTGCATTGCGAGCATCCCCTCGAACAGCGCCCGCCACACGCGGGCGGGCAGCTTCATGCTCTCGGCGACGACGCCGTCGATGAACTCGCTGGGCACCGGATGGTGCACCGTGCTGAGCTGGAACTCACGGACGAAGTCGACAGGGATCGGCTCGGACAAGCCATGGACGGCGTCGCCGAACTCGACGATGCCCTGTACGCGGCTCGGCGCCGCCGCCGACGCCACGAGGACGAGGCGCGTCACGCGCTCTGGTGCGGCGAGGGCGACATATTGAGCCACGAGGCTGCCCATCGAGTGGCCGACGATCGTGGCGCGCGGCAAGTCTTGCGCGTCCATGAACGCGATCACGTCGGCAGCGAGATCGGTCATACGGTAGCCGGTTTCGGGACGCGCCGAGCAGCCGTGGCCGCGCTGGTCGATCGCGAAGACCCGATAGCCTGACGGCATGAGCGGCAGGACGCGGCTCCACGAGAACCAGGAGTCGGTATAGCCGTGCAGGAGTATGATCGGCTCGCCATCCTGCGGACCACGCTCGACGAAGCGAATGAGAACGCCGGTCCCGAGCGGGGCCCAGCGGAACTGCACGGCCGACGCACCCGGGCGATTCCGGGCGCCTTCCGCGTGGCGTCCTTCTGCCGGAGGCAGGGGTTTCGGCGTGGCGCCTTCTTCCTGCATACTCGCTACCGAAGCCTCACAGCGCCCGTCCCGTGGGAGCAGTTGAGAGTCAGGTGGCCGGGCGGACGTATCTGCCGCGGCCAGCGCCGCCTCACCGAACAGTAGCACGCCGGCCGCCAGGCCCAGCCGCTCCAGGCCGGCCGCGCCCAGCGGCGCGGCCCGGCCCATCGCGAAGACTGAGTAAGGATCATTGTCGTCATCCTCAGAAACGGGAGTTGTCGAGTGTCGCATCATATGGCGACATTTCGCCCCTGCCCGGTCCACACCTTGACGTCCGACAGCATGGCACCCCATGTCCTCGACATTGGACCGAAGCGCGCCCATGCTTGGCTGGTGGAGCGTCACGGCGTTCGCACGGCCGTTAGAACGTGATCGGGATGCGCATTGCCTGTGAGTGTCTCCGTCCTGGGGTCTCGGCCACTGGATCAGCCGAAGCTCAGGGTACGTCCATGCGTCGCAGTCTTCGGATGGATAGCAGCAGGAAGCCGGCGAACACGATGAGGGATATCACGATCACGGCTCCGAAGCCCAATTCGTCAGCGCCGGCGAACCGTCGTTCGTCGAGCCCGTGCATCAGCGCGATCGCGTAATGGCGGATGCTGAGCAGCCGAACGCCCGACACGAACCCGGAGAAGAACCCTTCCCACAGGACGATGTAGAGCAAGCCGATGCCGATCGCCTGGGTCGTCACGAGGCCGAGCCAGACGAACGCCGATGAGTAGAGAATGACGCCGGCGAGTGCCGAAACCGTGACGGCGATCGTTGCGCGCGCGTCGGCGAGGAACGCGACGTGGCTGGTAGTGAACGCGCTGGCCGCGATGAACGGCCCGGCGACCGTGATGGTGGCCAGCAGCTTGGGCACGACGATCCGCCAGCGCGGGATGGGCGAGAGCGTGAGGTTCGCGAGCGTTCGGTCCTCGATCTCGTTGGCGAACGCGGCCGTCGCGATCGCGAGCACGACGAGCGGCGTGATCGAGCCGGCGAGCATCGTGCTGAACACGATGACCTCGAACTCGGCGACGTCCGGCGCGCTCCTGGACCGCAGCACGAGCATGGTGAGGAATACCGGCAACGATGCGAGCACGGTCATAATCAGGAGTCGCCAGCGGCCGGACATCTGGCGGAGCGTGAGCAGGTAGACCGAACGCATACGGCTACGCCTCGACGAGGTATCCGAAGACGCTTTCGAGCGAGTCATCCAGCGGCTCGACTCGGCGCAGGCGGATCGACGCGGCCTGCGCGAGCCGTGGTAACTCGATCTGCAGGTCCCGCACGTTGCGGCTCAACACGACGAGCGCGCCATCGGGATCGATGTTGACGGCGTCGACGGAATCGAGCGTGACCACTGCGGATGCCAGCTCGCGCGGCGATTCGCAGATCACGCGAACGTGGTACGGCCGTTCGTTGAGCGCCGCGCGAATCGCGCGGAACCCACCGGACGCGGCAAGCTTGCCGTTCACGATCAACAGAACCGTGTCCGCGAGCTGCTCGACCTCTTCCAGTATGTGTGACGACAAGACGATGGTCCGGCCCTCAGCGGCGAGCTGCTGAAGCAGGTCCTGGAAGTGCACGCGCTGCCGGGGGTCGGCGCCGTTCAATGGCTCGTCCAGGATCAGCAGCTCGGGATCGTGCACGAGCGTCGCGGCGAGTCGCATGCGCTGGCGCATCCCTCGCGAGTAGGTACCCATCGGACGATGCTGAGCGTCGGTGAGATCGACGAACGCGATCGACCGATCGACGGCGTCATCGAGGTGTTCCACGCCGCGCAGCGTGCCCATCATCTTCACGAACTCGCGGCCCTTCATGAAGCCATAGACCGTCTCGTGCTCGGACATCACGCCGATCCGATGGTACAGCGGCGGGTTGTCGCGTACACGCTCGCCGAACACCGTGATCATCCCATCGGACACGCGGGCGAGGCCCGTGATCATGCGGAGCAGTGTGGTCTTGCCGGCGCCGTTCGGCCCGAGCAGACCGGTGATGCCGGGCCCCACGTCGAACGTCACGTCGCTGACCGCGACGACGCTGCCGAACCACCGTGACACGCGGTCGACACGGATGACGGGTGACGGGGCGCCGTCGCTCATGGTGTCAGCCGCCGGTAGCGCAGCCACAGGATGCCGGCCGGCACGAGCGTCCAGGCCAGGTACCAGCCCAGGACGATGGGGATCGGCAACGTGCTCGCGGGCTCGTCGAACTCGTTCGAAAACGCATTCACTTCGCCGAAGATCACGTCGTTCACGTGGAGGGGGATGTTGGCGAGGTTGAACATCTGGACCCACTGGCCGGCCACGCCCTCGATCTCGGAGGCGAGCCCGATGGTGAACGGCGTCGTGATCACGAGCAGCCCCACCAGGAACACGGACGCGTACGCGCGCCGGTTCGTGAACGATGCGGTGAGCAATGCGAGGCTGGTGGTGTAGGCGGCGAATGCAAGGCCGGCCGTGAGGAATCGGGGGATGTCGAGCCAGTTGTCACGCACGTACGTGAGCGGTGAGGCATCGCCCATGGACAGCCCGACCCAGAGAATGAGCTGCGGCAGCCACAACGCCCCCGTCATGACCAACAAGAACGCAGCCCAGCGCGCGAAGATGTAATCGGACCCCGTAAGCGGGCGAACGAGGTAGAGGTTGATCACACCCTCACGGCGATCTCGGCACAGCAGCTCCGGGGCTACGACGGCGGCGAAGACGAAGACGATCATCGACACGAAGCCGTAGTAGTCCGAATGCGACGGCAGCTCCGCGGCGGCATCGGCGCCTCCGAAGATCCGTGCGGCGCCCGCGACCATCGCCATGATGAGGGCGATCAGGGCGAGGACGGCGATGAAGGTCCAGGGCAGTACCTTGGCCCGCGCGCCACGGCCAAGCCCGAGTGCGGTCCGGACGGCGTCCTTGAAGACGCCGAGTCGCCCGCGGCGCCGTCCCTCACGCCCACCGGTGTATCGCTGGTAGCCGATGTCGAAGACGGTGCCGCGATGCACGCTCCCGCGGTCGGGCCGCTCGATGGCCGTGCTCATTAGACGGCGCCCGCGTGCGCTTTGTGGCCCTGGTCGATCGGGGCCAGGGCGCGATCCGCGGCGCCATCGTGTTGGAACAGCTCGGTCAGTGTGCGCCGCCGCGGCGCCATTCGACGAAGAGGAGCCTCGGCGTCGACGAGCGCGTCGCGCACATGGTCGTACACGGACTCGTCCGGGCCCTCGATCGTGAGGCCGCCGCGCTCCGCGGTCACGAGCACGCCTCGTATCTCGAGCGCGGCGACCAGACGATCACGGTTGCTGTCGACCTCGATGAACACGGT
>JBOHRM010000065.1:0-6158 GCA_050732715.1 Longimicrobiales bacterium | reverse complement strand
CTCTTCTTTTCCGCTGTCCTCACGCTGCCGTCCATGGCGATCCAAGTGATGGCTCCCAACCAGATGCGCGGCCAGCTGGTGGGGGCGTTCACTTTGCTCACGGGCCTGCTCGGTTATGGACTCGGTCCCGTTCTCGCCGGCTTCCTGAGTGATCGGCTGGGTGATCTTCCGCTCGCGCTCGCGATCATGCTCGGAGTCACCTGCCCGGCCGCTGCCGTCATTGCCGTTTCGGGGCTATCCGCGTACGAGCGCTTGGCGCGCGACGCGGCGGCGATGCGGGATCGTCACGCCGCTGCGGTCTGAACCGATGCGCGTCATGGACGAGGTCAGCTCGGCACACGGACGGCCGCGCCACGAGCGAGTATCGGCTCGCCGGGCTTCCTTTGAACACCGGCGCTCGATCAAACCGCGAACGCGAGTCGGAGCCGAAGTGCCAGACAGGGGAGGAAAGCATGGAAAACGCTCTGATGGATGACGGGTGGAAGAAGGACACGAATACCGCGGACGTGTGCGCGTATCCGCTCGGCTACTCGGACGAAGAATTCAAGCGGCTGGAACGGCAGGGCGCGCTCTTGCGCGACCTCACCGAGGACGTATTGCGACGCGCCGGAATCGGAGCGGGCATGCGTGTGCTCGATGTCGGCTGCGGCGTAGGCGATGTGTCGCTGCTGGCCGCGGAGCTGGTCGGTCCTTCGGGTGCGGTGCTCGGGATCGACCGCTCGGCCGAGTCCGTCGCCACGGCCGAGCGACGGGCCGCAGCGGCCGGAACACATTGGGCGCGCTTCGCGGCGGCGGATGCTGATGCGTTCTCCACCACTGAAGCGTTCGATGCCCTGATCGGGCGGCTCATTCTGATGTACCTGCCGGATCCGGCGGCGACGCTGCGAGCGTTGAGCCGCCATCTTCGCGCCGGCGGCATCGTCGCGTTCCACGAGATGGCGGCGCCCATGGCCCGGAGCGTTCCGGAAAGCCCACTGTTTCGCCGGACGCTCCAATGGATCATGAACACGTTCGAGCGTGCCGGACTCGAGCTCGACATGGGCATCAAGCTGTTCGCCACCTTTCTCGACGCCGGGCTGCCTGAGCCGCAAATGATTGCGGCCGGCCGGATCGGAGGCGGTGCGCAATCGCCGATCTATGACTACGCTGCCGGCGTGCTCCGCAGCCTACTTCCCCTTGCGGAACGCCTCGGCGTAGCCACCGCGGCCGACGTCGAAATCGACACCTTGGCCGAGCGGCTTCGCCACGAAGCCGTCGCAAGCAACGCGTGCGTCATGCCCCCACCCCTGATCGGCGCGTGGACACGTACGCGACCGTAGGTGGTCATGAAGTGTGGGCGCGCCGTACGCGCGGATCGGTTCGTCGGTTGCATTGACCATTGGCGATGGACCGTCAAACACCAATGCAAAATCGTCCTCCCGACGCACGTCAGCGTCGAGGATCGCCCGGTCGAATGGCGCTCATGTCTATCACTCGCTACGCGAGCCGGCGCCGCCCACGATGCACTGGCCGGTCGCGCAGATGCCGTGGCAGCCGAGGCGCGAGGGGTCGGTGCGAGCACCGAGCCTCCTCAGGTGCCTGGTCCAACCCGGTAGAGCCGGCCCGGTCTCACATCCGGGAGCAACGTCGGGACCTGAGGCATCAGCGGCCGCAGATCGTTAATGTCGTTGCTGAGGCCACGCAAGACCACCACGGCAATGGGCCAATTCGTCAGGTTTTGTGCCAGCGTTCGACGTCGCCCGACGGGTCGGATCCGCGCGATCGGCCGGCGGATCCCGCTCGGAATCTTGACAGGGGCGAGCCAGGGATATAGATAGCCTACATGGTAGCGCGCCTACAACCTTGAACGCGAGGAGCGTTCGATGGCGAAATCCTCCGGGGCTGTCACGCGAATCGAGATTCTGCAAGGCACGCTCGATCTCGTGATCCTTCAGACGCTTCGCTGGGGGCCGCGCCACGGATACGGCATCACGCAGATGATCCGGGCGCAGTCGCGAGGCGTGTTGCAGGTCGACACCGGTTCACTGTACCCGGCGCTGCACCGGCTCGAGAAGAAGGGCTGGGTGAGCGCGGCGTGGCGAGTGTCGGAGAACAACCAGCGGGTGCGTGAATACCGGCTGACGGTGCGCGGTCGAAGGCAGCTGACGGCGGAACGCTCGAAGTGGGAGCAGTTCTGCGAGGCGATGGGTGGCATCATGAATCCTCCGCGGGAGGTGGAGTCGTGAGGTGGTTCGGGCGTCGTCACGAGGCGCGGAATGCGGAGCTCGACGAGGAGATTCGCGGTCATTTCCGCATGGCCGTGGAGGATCGCGTGGCTCGCGGCGAATCCCGGTCTGCTGCCGAGCGGGCGGTGCGCCGCGAGTTCGGCAACGTGCTCGTGGTGAAGGAGGTCACACGCGCGGTCTGGGGCGGCCTCCTCTGGGAGGGCCTGGTTCAGGACGCAAGGTACGCGTTCCGTTCGCTGAAGCGCACACCGGCCTTCACGACCGCGGCCGTGCTCACGCTGGCGCTCGGCGTTGGCGCGATCACCGCCGTGTTCACGGTGGTGAACGGCATCGTGCTCCGGCCGCTTCCGTTCGCCGATCCCGACCGTCTGGTCCTGGTGGAGCACACGCCGTTCCTGCCCAATCACGGCATGAGCGACCGGGATTACGTGGCGTTGCGTGAGGACGGCACGCTCTTCGAGCGCGTGACGACGTTTTCGAATCAGCCGATTGCGCTGACGGGAGCCGGCGAGCCCGCGCGCTTGAATGCGGGCGTGGTGACGACGGAGTTCTTCGATGTGCTCGCGGTGCCGCCGCTTCTCGGGCGCGGCTTCGCGGCAGAAGAGGACGAGCCGGGACACGATGATGTGGTCGTGCTCGGCGATGCACTCTGGCGATCCCGGTTCGCGGCCGATTCCAGCGTAATGGGCGCGACCGTGACGATCGATGGCGAGCCCAAGATCGTGTTGGGCGTGATGCCTCCGGGGTTCGACTTCCCCGGCGGAGCCGAGCTGTGGATGCCGCTGGCGATGCGTCTCGACCCCGGCAACAGCGTGATCCGCACCGTAGTCGGGCGGCTGAAGCGGGACGCCACGCTCGAGCAATCGCGAGCCGCGTTCTCGGGCTTCGTGCGGCGCCTGCCACGCGATGGAGATGCCAATGACGACGTGGTGAGCCGCGTACGGCCGTTGAAGGCGTACTTCACGCGCAACATACAGGCGTCGCTGATGATGTTCGCCGGAGCGGTCGCGTTCGTGCTGCTGATTGCCTGCGCGAACGTTGCGAACCTGCTGCTGATGCGCGGTGCGTCGCGCGAGCGCGAGATCACCGTGCGCACGGCGCTCGGCGCCGGCCGCGGCCGCGTCGTACGGCAGCTGCTGACGGAGAGCGTCGTGATCGCGCTGCTCGGCGGTGCGGCGGGCGCGGTGCTGGCCTATGGGGGAGTGCAAGCGCTGCTGTCGCTCGCACCCTCCGGCCGGCTTCCCCGGGCGGAATCGATCCGCCTGGACGCGGCCGTGCTCGCCTTCACACTCGTCGCCTCGCTCATCTCGGCGCTGGCGTTCGGTCTGCTGCCATCGCTCTATGCGACACGTGGCGATCTTCGGCGCGCGCTGAACATCGCAGGCCGCACGACGCTCCACGACCGCGGACGTGCGCGAATCGTGTTGGGCGTCGCCCAGATCGCGGTGGCGCTGGTGCTGCTGACCGGCGCCGGGCTCATGCTGCGCAGTTTCCGGAACCTGCGCGCCGTCCAGCTCGGCTTCGTTCCCGAGCATGTGCTCACGCTCACCGTGGACCTGCCACCGTCGATGTACGAGACCTCGGCCGAGATGCACGGCGTTCATGACCGCGTGCTCGCCGGCCTTTCGACGTTGCCGGCGGTGTCGGCGGCGGGCGCGGTCAACTGGTTGCCGCTCGACCGGTGGGTGCTGTCGGGCGATTTCGCGGCGGAGGGCGTGAATGATCCAGAGCTGAGCTATTTGGCGGACAAGGTGAGCGTCAGCCCTGGCTATTTCCGCGCAATGGGTGTTCGCCTGCTGCGCGGGCGCGCCTTCACGGCGAGCGACGGCCTGAACGCGGCCGGTGTCGCGATCGTCAGCCGCTCGCTGGCGGAGCGGATCTGGCCGGACGGCGACATCATCGGCCGGCGCCTCGCCATGACGCCGGAGCCGGAGCCGGAGCCGGAGGATTGGCTCACCGTCGTCGGCGTCGTCGACGACGTGCTACAGCGCGAGATCACGGGCGACCGATCGGCCGCGATCTATCAACCCTACACTCAGGTCGACTGGCCTTTCTTTCTCGGCCACATGACCTACGTGGTGCGGAGCACGGACGACCCGCAGTCGATCGCCCGCGCGATGCGCGGCGTCGTCCGCTCGGCCGACCCGAACCTCCCGGTTCACGCGGTCCGCCGCATGAACGAAGTCGTTGCATCGACGACGCAGGAGCCGCTCTTTCAGACCTGGCTCTTGGCGACGTTCTCGATGATCGCGCTGGCGCTGGCGGCGATCGGTGTGTACGGCGTGCTCGCGTACGCGGTGACGCAACGTCGATTCGAGATCGGCGTCCGCATGGCGCTCGGCGCCCGCGGAAGCGACGTCATGGCGAGCGTCCTCGGCCGGACGCTGGGGCTGACGCTTGCTGGCGTCCTGCTCGGCGCGGTCGGCGCTTTCGCTGTCACGCGCGCCCTCCGCCGGTTCCTCTTCGAGGTCACGCCGACCGATCCCATCACGTTTATCGGAGCGGCGGCTTTGATCTCCCTGGCCGCCCTGCTGGCCGCTTGGCTGCCGGCTCGGAGGGCCGCGCGCGTGGAGCCGATGGCCGTGCTCCGGTCAGAGTGACGGTCGCATCATGTCGCACGGCAGGCGGCCGCAACCTCAATCAGGTATGGACGACAGATCGAAGCCGCTGCTCGTCAGATGGCGCCGCGAGCCAATGCGGCGCCGCGCGATAAGCTGCCCCCGGATGCCCAGCGTATGCGCACGGCGCGTTGCGGTTCACTCCTGGCGAAGCACGCGCATCGGGTCGGTCGAGGCGGCGCGCGCCGCGGGCAGGTAGGCCGCGGCGATGGTGACGGCGAGCATGACGGCCGCGAGTTGCGCGAACGTGGCGGGGTCTGTCGGCGTGACGCCGTAGAGCAGGGCACGCAGGAAACGCGTCAGGCCGAGCGCGCCGAGCGTGCCGAGCACGATGCCAGGCACCACGAGTCGGACCGCGTCGCTCACGATCATGCGCGTCACATCGGCGCGCCGAGCGCCGAGCGCCATGCGCAGCCCGATCTCGCCGCGGCGCTGCTCGGTGATGAAGCGGATCAGGCCGTAGACGCCGACCATGGAAAGCGTTAGCGCAACGATCGAAAGGACGCCGAGCAGCAACAGGTGGAATCGTCTCTCGACGAGCGTCGCGGCGATCAGCCGCTCGAGCGTGTCGCTGTGGTTGATCGTCTGGAGTGGATCGGTCGCCCAAATCGCTTCACGCATAAGCGGCACGAGCGTGGCCGCCGCGCCGCGCGTGCGCACGATGTACGTGAGGCCCGCGTAACCTCGCTGCTCGAGCGGTACGTACAGCTCGGTGCGTGGGTCGCTGTCGAGCGTGGTTGGGCGCACGTCGCCCACCACGCCGACGATCTCGCGCGGGCGAGGCGCGCCCATGACGCCGATCGTCACGCGCTTGCCGATCGGGTTCTCGGCGCCGAAATAGGTGCGCGCCATTGTTTCGTTGATGATCGCGACGTCCGGTGTGCCGCTGCGATCCCGCTCGGTGAACGTGCGGCCGGCGAGCACGGGGATCTCCATCACGCTGAAGTAGCCGGGTGACGCGATCACCGTCTGTGCGCGTGCGACCACGCCCTCCGCGAACGGCATCCCCTCGATCTCGAACGTGTCAATGGGGTCGATCTGCGTCGGATGGAACGGCAGCGCCGAGACCATGGCCACGTCCTCAACGCCGGGCAGGGCACGCAGCCTATCCCGATGCTGGCGCGCCAGCGTAATCAGCGCTTCCGTCGTCTCAGCCCGGCCTTGAAGGAATACCTGGATCGCGGCACGGTTTCTCGACGGCGAAGCCGAGGTCGTTCGAGAGCAGCCTCAGGAAGCTGCGGCCCAGGAGTCCCGCGCCGATCAGCAGCATGAGCGCGAGCGCGATCTCGCCGGCCACGAGCACGCGGCGCAGGCG
>JBOHRM010000064.1:0-4074 GCA_050732715.1 Longimicrobiales bacterium | reverse complement strand
CGCCTCGAGCGCGCTCGCGACGGCCGCATCGAGATCGGCTGGCGCCTGGCTCGCCACCGATTCGCGCACGCGCTCCTCCTCGGCCGCAATCTCGTCCACCAGCGCAGCCCGCGCCGATGCGTCGAGCGCGAGCGACTCGCCGAACAGGCCCGGCCTGCTGGCGAGGACCCGCTCCGCCAGACCAGGGTCCTCAGCCTGGATCGCCGTGCTGAACGCGTCATCCTGCATCGCGCCGATCGCCGGGTTGCCGAGGGTGCCGACCGAGATCATGCCGACGCCCGCGATCGCGTTGAGCATGAGCGCGCCGCCGCGCGGATACTGCTCGCTCACCACACCCAGCGTCGTCGGCCAGAAGAACGTCTTGCCGAAGCCGTAGAACGTCGCCGCGACGAACAGCATGAGCGCCGCCGTGCCCGCCTGCGACAGCCAGAGCAGCCCGACGGCCGCGACCGCCGCGCACACGGCGAGCAGGCCGAGCGGCGTGATGCGCTCGATGATCGGACCCGCGAAGAACCGCATCACGAACATGATGAATGACGTCCAGACCAGGAACAGCATGCCGCGCTCCGGACTCGCGAGCACGGACCGCATGATGTCGGCGATCCAACTGTCCGTGCCGAGCTCGGTGGTGGCGAGCAGGAACATCACCAGCAGCAGCAGCACGAACATCGGTCGGCCGAAGGTGCGCACGTAGTACGCGAACAGAAGGGTCGGCACCAGGGCGAGCCCGAGTTGCGCGAGCATGCCGGCCGAGGGATCAGCGAACAGCTCACCAAACGTCGGCACGCCCGCGACGACCAGAATCTGGTTAAGGCCCGCGATCACCAGGAAGGAAACGATGAAGCAGCTGCCCGCGCCAAACTCACGCAGCATCTCGACGTACGGCACGTTGGCGGCGACGCGCTCCTGCACCGGAAACTTCTGGCGGAACAACATGAGTCCGTACGTGAATGTCGGCAGCAGCACGAGGCCAACCTGCCACTGCCATAGCCTGCCTGGAATGCTGGCCGGATCGATGAAGCCGACGGCGCCGGTGCCAATCTTGTAGACCGCGATCGCCACCAGCCCGCCCAATACGAGGCCGCCCGGCCAGCCGGCGTGCAGGATGTTCAGGTACCGCGTCTTCTCGCGATCGTACAGCGTCGCGGTCACCGGGTTGACCACGGCCTCAACCGTGCCGTTGCCCAGCGCGAAGATGAACGTCCCGATGTACAGCAGCGTGAAGCCGAGCTGCTGCCCCGCAGCGACCTGTTCCGGGGTCGAGCCGGCCGGCGCCAGCACGAGCGGCGCAGCCACCGTCACGATCGCCGACACGACGTGCAGCGTGAACGCGACCGCCATCGATACGCCGTTGCCGAGCTTGTCAATGATCAGACTGAACAGGATGATCGAGATCGCGAAGGGAAAGAGGCCGGCGCCGAGCAGATAGCCAATCTGCTCCTGGCTCAAGTTGAAGTCCGCGCGCCAATCCTCGAGGATGGCGGCGCGCACCGCAAAACCGAACGCCGTGGCAACCAGCGACACCACGCACCCGGTGAACAATCTGCTTCGATCGATCCGGTCCGCCATGGCCTATTCCCCTCGATTCTCGTTCCATGTTGCGCGCCGAGTCGACCCGTTCGGGCCCGGACCCGGCGTGTGATGATCGGGACGCCGCCGCCTGGCCTCGAGCATATTCGGGCCTTAGGCTTGGGTGCCGTGCGGCGCCTTTTGCAATGGCGAGTTCGGCCGAATATTGTATCCGATCAGTAAGCCCCGCGCAACGGATGCGCCGTCGAACAGGGGTTCCCATACGACACATGTCAGGTGGGGGCGGGCGGAGGGGGCGGCGGGGGTGATGAGAGTGGAATCCACGCAGGAGCCGAGATGGGGAGCGTTCTGCTGATTGCAACGTTGGACACGAAGGGCGAGGAGCTCGCGTGGGTCCGGGAGCGGATCGGGGAGCACGGGCACCATACGCGCGTGCTCGACGCGGGGGTGTTGGGTGAGCCGCGTTTCGAGCCGGACGTGCCCGCGGCGGTAGTCGCGGAGGCGGGCGGTCGGTCGCTGGCCGAGCTGCGTGAAGAGGGTGATCGTGGTGTTGCGCTCGAGGTGATGGCGCGGGGCGCGGCCGAGCTGGCGCGGCGCGAGCATGCGGAAGGGCGGGTGGACGCGGTGCTGGGGATCGGCGGCTCGTGCGGCACGGCGATCGCCACGGCGGCGATGCGCGCGTTGCCGATGGGCCTGCCGCGCGTGATGGTCTCGACGGTTGCGTCGGGCCAGGTCGCGCCGTACGTGGGCATGACGGATATCACGATGATGTACTCGGTGGTGGACGTCGCCGGGCTGAACCGTGTGTCGCGGCGGATCCTGGCGAACGCGGCGGGTGCGGTGTGCGGGATGGTTGAGCAGAAGGAGCCGGAGGGCTCTGATCGCCCATTGCTGGCGGCGACGATGTTCGGGGTGACGACGCCGTGCGTCGAGCGAGTGCGGCGGCAGCTCGAGACCGCGGGGTTCGAGGTGCTCGTGTTTCACGCGACGGGCAGCGGCGGCCGGGCGATGGAGGGGTTGATCGGCGCGGGGTTCATCAGCGGTGTGGCCGATGTCACGACTACGGAGTGGTGCGATGAGCTGGTGGGCGGCGTGCTGAGCGCGGGCCCGGAGCGGCTGGACGCGGCCGGGCGCGCGGGTATTCCGCAGGTGGTTTCATGCGGTGCGCTGGACATGGTGAACTTCGGGCCGGCCGAGACGGTGCCAGATCGCTTCCGCGACCGGCGGCTCTACGCGCACAATCCGAGCGTGACGCTGATGCGCACGACACCGGAGGAATGTGCGCGGCTCGGCGAGATCATCGCATCGAAGCTGAACACCGCGCGCGGCCCGACGTCGCTGTTGCTGCCGTTGCGCGGGGTGAGCGCGCTCGATCGCGAAGGTCAGCCGTTCCACGACCCGGTGGCCGATGCCGCATTGTTCGATGCGATTCGGCGGACGGCGAGCTCGCGTATCGAGCAGGTCGAGCTCGACCATCACATCAACGACCCGGAGTTCGCGGACGCGATCGCGGAGCGGCTCCTCACTCATCTCACGGAGCGGAACATTGCCATTCATACCGCGTGAAGAAGCGCTGCGCCGATTTCGCGCGCGCGTCGCGGCCGGCGAGCCGATCCTCGGCGCCGGTGCGGGTACGGGGATCTCGGCGAAGTTCGCGGAGCGCGGCGGGGTCGACCTGCTGATCATCTACAACTCGGGCCGGTTCAGGATGGCCGGTCGCGGCAGCCTTTCGGGGCTGATGCCGTATGGCGATGCGAATGCGATCGTGGTCGAGATGGCGCGCGAGGTCCTGCCGATCGTGCGCGATGTGCCGGTGCTCGCCGGCGTATGCGGCACCGACCCGTTCCGGCTCATGCCGGTGTTCCTCGACCAGCTCGAGGCGATGGGCTTCGACGGTGTGCAGAACTTCCCGACCGTCGGCCTGATCGATGGCGTATTCCGCCAGAATCTCGAGGAGACGGGGATGGGCTACGACCTCGAGATCGAGATGATACGCGCAGCGCGTGAACGGGACCTGCTCACGTGCCCGTACGTCTTCGACGCCGAGACGGCGCAGAAGATGGCCGAGGCCGGCGCGGATGTTCTGGTGGCGCACGTCGGCCTCACGACGAAGGGCTCGATCGGCGCTTCGACCGCGTTGACGCTCGATGAAGCGGTTCAGCGTGTTCAGGAGATGCACGACGCGGCGAAGCAGGTTCGTGATGACGTGCTCGTGCTCTGTCACGGCGGCCCGATCGCCGAGCCGGAGGACGCGCAGCACGTGCTCGAGCACACCACCGGCATCGCCGGCTTCTTCGGTGCGTCGAGCGTGGAACGGCTGCCCACTGAAGTTGCGATCCAGGCGCAGGCCGCGCGGTTCCGCGGCATGACGCTCGGAACCGAGCTGACGGTCTGAGGTTCGGTTAGCCGGTTAGCCGGTAGCCGGTTATCCGGTTGCCGGTTAGCCGGTTGTGCGGTTGCCGGTTGGGCAGTTGCCGGTTATGCGGTTGCCGGTTGGGCGGTTGCTGGTTGGGCCTGTGCAACTGAACGCTGAAGACCGATGAG
>JBOHRM010000063.1:0-10683 GCA_050732715.1 Longimicrobiales bacterium | reverse complement strand
GAAGCACGACTACGTGTGCGACATGCTTCTGGTTCACCAACACGTGCACCGATAGCGCGAAGAGTGCGAACAAGAGCGGAACCACCAGCTTGAGCCCGAGCATCCGGACGTAGAGCGCCGGATCGAGGTCGTACCAGCCGAGTCGGACCTGCGCGATTAGGCCGCCGAGCGTCAGTAGGGCGAACAGCGCGACGAGCACGAGCCAGAGGGCCAGGACCTTGCCGGCGAAGCGCACCCCGTCGGGCACCGGCGCGGAATCGGCCAGTGCGTCCACGTTCGCATCGCGCTCCCGCCAGACCAGCTCCCCGGCGAGAATAATGGGCAGTAGGAAAATGGCCAGGACCACCGGAGGAGCCACATCGCCCACGTCTCCGATCAGGAAGGTCTGCAGAACGAGGCCGGTCGTGGGTAGGACGGGCGTGCCGGGCGACCCAGGGCCCATGCTTCCGAGCATTCCCATGGTGGTCGCCATCTGGAGCGCCACGAGGAGGGGCAGACCTACCCAGACCCAGCGCGGCGTCATCTCCCGCAGCGAATCCCGCACGACCGACACCATCTGCCGCACGCGCGCCGCGGCGCCGAAGTCTCGCCGTGGACGAGGAACGGTTACGGGCTTGCTGTGGCCGAGCGCGGCGCCGGTCGGGTCGGCCGCCCCTGCGGCGCCGTGGACGGATCGCGCCGCCCGCACACGCTGCCACCAGCGAACGGCGCCGGCGTTCCCCCCGAAGTCGAACCGTCTGTACGTGACCACGAGCAGCGCGAACGCGATGACGAGCCAGACCGCCCGGTTCCACAGCAGGGCGCCTTCCCACCCGATCAGACGCTGGTTCAGCTCCACGGGCGCCCACGTCTGCCTCATCACATCGAGCGCGTTCAGACCCGAGGAATCGAAGGCCTGCGCCAGGTCCCACCGCCCCAGCATATCGCCGAAGTACGAGTGGCTGAACTGCACCCCCACGAGCACGAGCGCCGCCCCGATCCAGCTCCCCACCGTGTGCCGTACCAGCGTCGCCAGCGCGAACATCAACGCCGTCGCCACGAAGGCGTTCGGCAGGAGCAGGAGGAAATAGGTCTGGAGGTAGGCCGCCGGTCGGAAGGGGCCGAGGGCCTCCGCCCCGACCTCGGGCTGGGCGAGGGGGACCAGGATGCGGACCAGGGGCACCGCCGCCAGCAGAATCGCAGCCACGATGAAAACGCCCACGAAACGGCCGCCGAGGTAGGCGGCCCGGCTGACGGGCGCCGCGTGCATCAGGGGCTCCAGCCGCGTCCGGACGTCGCGGGTCGCGGCATCGCCGACTACGGCGGCCAGGACAATCAGGGCGATCAGGCCCATCATGACGCTGGTCTCCGCGCTGAACAGCGGCGCGTGGAACAGGGTCTCGCGAAGGACCGCGTCGCCCAGGTCGTTGTCCGTCACCCCGACCAGGGGGAACATGAACAGACCGAACAATATCCACGTCGCCCTGCGCCCGAGCTGATGGACCAGCTCGAAGCGGACGATCTCCAGCCACTTCATCGTCGCGACGTCAGTCACGCCTCGCCTCACTGTTCTCCCGCCAAGCGGAGCGGGCAGACCGTCGGCCGCCGGCCCTTCGTCAGGTAGGGTCACGCCGTCGGTTCGGTTTCAGCGGAACACGAATATGGGATTCACTTTGCAATGTCAAGTACTTCGTACTACTAACACCACGGTCGTCGCTCGCCGCACGCCTTGGTTAGAACGGTTTCGTCGCGTTGCCGGCTCGCTCTGAGCCGGGGGCGATCCAGCCGAAACGGAGCCCGGCGAATGACCGTAGTGGCGCACCAACGAGGCACACCGCACCCGGACCGGACGGACCGCTTATCCGTCCCTTGCATTATTTCTATTCTGTTGTAAGCTTAATCGATCATGACCGAACGACGATCCCTCGCTGAATTCGAGTTCTACGTGCTGCTGGCTGTGGCGCGGCTGGGCGAGGACGCGTACGGCGTGCCGATCCGGAGAGAGATCGAGACGCGGGGCGGCCGCAAGGTTTCGATGGGCGCGATCTACGCGACGCTGGCACGGCTGGAGGAGAAGGGGCTGGTCGAGTTCCGTTACTCGGAGCCTTTGCCGGTGCGGGGCGGCCGGTCGCGCAAGCTGGTGTCGCTGACGCGGAGTGGGCGGGTCGCGCTGGCCGGGTCGGCGACGGGTCTGCAACGGATGATGAAGGGACTCGACCTGAGCCACGAGGCGGGGGGCGCGCGTTGAGCGGCCGGCCGAATCGTGCCCGGCGTTCAGCCGGGCGGGGTGATCGCGCGGCGCCGCCCGCGTTGAGCCGGGCGGTGCTGACGCTGGCGTCGCCAGCGGAGGACCGCGAGTCGCTGATGGACGATCTGAGCGAGGAGCATGCGGCTCGAGTGCTCTCGGAGGGGCGGCGTCGAGCGGACGCATGGTATCGGCGGGAGGCGCTGCGGTCCTTGGCGGCCTTGTTCCGAGAGCGACTGCGGCGGTGGCACGTTCGCGGAGTGGCTGCACGATCACGAAAGCCGGGAGTGGCGATGAGCGAGTTTGCTTCGGACGTAAAATACGCGGCGCGCACGCTGCGTAAGAGCCCGGGCTTCATGATGGTGGCGGTGCTGACGCTTGCGCTGGGGATCGGGGCGAACAGCGCGATCTTCAGCGTTGTGAACGGGGTGGTGCTGAAGCCGCTGCCGTACGCGCAGCCAGATCGGCTGGTGGCGATCTACAGTCAGTTCCCGACGCTTGGGTTCGACGAGTTCTGGATCTCGCCTCCGGAGTACTTGGAGCTGAAGGAGCGGGCGCGCTCGTACGACGCGATCGGCGCGCATCGGACGGGGACAATCAGCCTGGGCGGCGGCGAGTCGCCGATGCGGGTGACGGCGGCGATCGCGACCATCGATCTGTTCCGGGCGCTGGGTGTGAACCCGCTGTTGGGCCGGACGTTCACTGAGGAGGAAGACATCGCGAACGGCCCGGCGGCGGTGGTACTGGGCGAGGGATTGTGGCGGCGAGCTTTCGGCGGCGACCCGGGCGTGATCGGCCGTACGGTGGAGGTGGACGGCGCACCGAGCACGGTCGTGGGCGTGATGCCGTCCGGCTTCGACGTCGCGGACGCAGGCGTCGAAGCGTGGGTTCCGGCGCAGCTGGATCCGGCGAACCGCGAGAACCGGGGCAGCCATTACCTGAACCTGATCGGTCGATTGCGTTCGGGCGTGCCTCCGGAGCAGGCGCAGCGGGAGCTGGTGGGGCTGGTCCAGCGGTGGGAGGAGGAGAATCCGGACACACACGTGCCGAGACCAGACGTCCACGAGCTGTTTCTGCTACCGCTGCAAGAGGACCTGATCGGCGGTGTTCGTGCCGCACTGTTCATGCTGCTCGGCGCGGTGGGGTTCGTGTTGCTGATCGCGTGCGCGAACGTGGGCAACCTGCTGCTCGCTCGAGCGGAAGGCCGCGGCCGGGAGATCGCGGTCCGCGCGGCACTGGGGGCGGGCCGGGTCCGCCTGCTGCGACAGTTCGTCACGGAGAGCACGTTCCTGTCGCTCCTGGGCGGCGGCCTGGGTCTGCTTCTCGCTTGGGCTGGCGTGCGCGTGCTGCTGGCGACGAGTCCAGAGAGCATTCCTCGAGCGGAGGAGATCACGCTGGACGGCAGCGTGCTCGCGTTCACACTGCTCGTGTCGCTGTTCACGGGGTTGCTGTTCGGGCTGGCGCCGGCTCTCCATCTGCGGGCGCGTACGATGAACGCTGCGCTGCGCGAGGGCGGCCAGCGGACGACCGCAGGCTTCGGGCGGCTGCGGCTGCGGCGGTCGCTGGTCGTGTCGGAGGTCGCGCTCGCGGTGGTGCTGGTGGTTGGGTCGGGCCTGATGCTGCGGAGTTTCGCGGAGTTGCAGGAGGTCGATCCCGGCTTCGACGCGAGCGGTCTGCTGACGTTCGAGATGTTCCTGCCGGAGGCGAAGTACCCGGATGAGCCAGCGCGGGTGGCGTTCATCGAGCGCAGTCTGCAGCAACTCAGCGCGCTGCCCGGCGTGGGCGGCGCGGCGGCGATGAGCGGACTTCCGCCGCGGCGTGAGGTCAACGCGAACGACACTGAGTTCGAGGGCTACACGCCCACGGAGGACGGACCCCGCAACAACACGGACTACTGGCAGTTCGTCACCACGAACTACTTCGAGACGATGAGGATTCCGCTGCTCGCGGGGCGCGTGTTCGGCCCGCAGGATGGGGCAGAGGCGGGTCCTGTAGTCATAGTGAACGAAACACTGGCGAAGCTCTACTACCCGGACAGCGATCCGATCGGGCGGCGCCTGCGCCCGCCGTTCGGTGACAACCCGTGGTACGCGATCATCGGCGTGGTGAAGGACGTGAAGCAGGGTGGGCTGCAGGAGCGCACGGGCACCGAGGTCTATTTCCATTACCCACAGATGCCGGGCGTCCCGGTCTTCGCGCCGCAAACAATGAACGTGGTTCTGCGGACGGGAACGACGCCCGCTTTGCTCGCACCGGTGGTGCGCCGCGAGATGGCGGCGCTGGAGGAGTCGCTGCCGCTCGCGAACATGCGGGGCATGGACCGCGTGCTGCATGCGTCGATCGCACAGCCGCGCTTCCTCACGCAGCTACTCGGTAGCTTCGCCGCAATCGCGCTCACGCTCGCAGCCATCGGCACGTACGGCCTCATGTCGTACTCGGTCGCGGAGCGACGGCAGGAGATCGGGATCCGCATGGCGCTCGGGGCCGATGCGGGCGGTGTGCTGACGATGGTGCTCACCCAGGGCGCCGCGATCGCGGGGCTCGGTCTCGCCCTGGGCATCGCGGGGGCGTTCGCCGCATCGCGCACGCTGGCATCGCTGCTGTACGGCGTGGGCGCGCGTGACCTCACCACATTCCTGCTCGCGCCCGCCGTGCTCGCCGCGGTCGCGCTCGTCGCCTGCTGGGTTCCGGCCTGGCGAGCCACCCGAGTGGATCCGGCACGCGTGCTCAGGCAGGAGTGAGCTCGACGTCGGCGAGCAGGGCCGCACCTGTCCGGCCGTCATACCGGTGCCGCGACGACGCGACGGAGGGCCAGCGCTTGGACCAATGTTGAGATGCCAGGGGTTGATTAGGCCCTCAACCTCTATTCCGCACGTAGCGCCTGCACCGGATCGACGCGCGTCGCCCGCCGAGCCGGGAGATAGGCGGCGACGAGCGCCACCGTGAAAAACAGGATGCAGACGCCGACTAGCGTGGCGAGATCGGTCGAGCCCACCACGAAGAGCAGTGCTGTGAGCAGCCTCGACCCTGCCAGTGCGACACCGACCCCAGCGGCCGCGCCGGTGGCGGTTAGCGCGAAGGTACTGCGCATGACATGCCGTCGCAGCCGCTGAGGCGTGGCGCCTAGCGCCATGCGGACGCCGAGGTCACGGGTCTGCTCGCGAACCTCCAAGGCCAGTACTCCGTACAAGCCGATCGCCGCGAGCAGCAGCGCCGCGACTCCAAAGGCGGAGAAGACGAAAGCACTTGTGCGCGGCTGCACGAGCGGGCCGTCGGCCAGATAGTCGTTCATCGTTTCGGTCCGCCACACAACGATGCGCGAGTTGGAGTCGCTGATCGTCTGACGCAACAATGGAACGAATGACGCCAGGTCCTCTTCCGTCCGAACGCCCACCGTCCAGACGAATCGAAAAATCGGGAACTGACGCCAAGGCAGATAGATCATCGGCGTAGGCTCGCGCAGCCGCTCATACCGCGTGTCACCCGCCACGCCCACGACGGTCCGCCGCTCGTCCTCGAAGGTCATGCGGATCCGCTGGCCGATCGGATCGCGACCGGGCCAGAGCCGCTCCGCGACGGCCCGGCTCACCACGGCAACCTTCGGGGCGTTCCCACGGTCGCTCTTGGCAAACCCGCGACCGCGTAGGATCGGAATACCGAACGTACGAAAGAACTCACTGCCCACCGATTCCAGCGAGAATATTGGATTCGCCTCTCTCTCGGATTCCGGCTGGCCTTCCAACAGGGGTCGGCCCCGGGCTCTGGTCCCGATGAACGGCCGGGACAGGATGGGTGTCACGGACGTCACACCCGGCAGACCACGCATCCGCTGGAAGACGCCCTCCAGCATCGCATCCACTTCCGCGAACCCTCCGTCGAGGCCTTCCCTGTCGATCGAGAGCTCGACGATCGCGACGCCATCCGTTTCGTAGCCGAGCTCGAGCCGCTCGAGACGGTGGAGGGTGCGCAGCAGCAGGCCAGCGCCGACGAGCATGATCGCCGCCAGCGCCACCTGTGCCGCGACGAGTGAGCGCCGTACGCGACGACGACCGCGCGACCCGGATCCCGATCGTCCTTCGGCCCGCAGTGCCGAGGCGAGGTCCCCGCGCGCCGTGACGAGGGAGGGAATGATACCGAACACGAGCACCGATAGGACGGTCACGGCGATCGCTACGGAGACCGGAGCGCCGGCGAGCCCGATCATCTCCGTCCGTGGCAGCCCGGTGGGCACCCACGCGGGGATGATGCGCAGCAACGCCAAAGCCATGCAAAGCCCAGGATGCCGCCGGCGGTTCCCAGCACGGCGCTTTCCACGAAGAACAGCCGCGCGATCTCGCCCGAGGTCGCGCCCAGCGCCCGCCGGACGATGACGTCACCGAATCGCTGCGTCGCTCTCATGAGGAGGAGGCTGCCCACGTTCACGCAGGCAATCAGCAGCAGCAGCGCCACCGCCACAGTGATCGCAATGGGCGACCGGCCGGGCCTCACCGAGCACCGCATCGGTGAGAGGACGGATGGTCGCGGCGGTGGGCGATCCCGGAACCGTTCGGTCGCGATCGAGGGCCTGAACAATCGACAGAAACTCCGATCGCGCAGTCTCCGGCGTGACATCTGGCTTCAGGCGAGCAACGACGTCCATATTCAGTTGACCCCCTCCGATCGGAATCCAGTAGTCGACGCCGATGGGATAATCCAACCCCGGCGGGACGACGCCAACGATCGAGTAGGGTGCGAAAGAGACAGATTGGGTCCTCGTCAGCCGGCGGCTCAGTACATCGGGATCACCACCGAACTCACGCTGCCACGTCTGATAGCTGATGACAGCGACCGGCGCTGCGCCTTCGGCGCCGTCCTCGGGCCGAAACAGGCGGCCCAGGACCGGGCGTACCTCCAGGACGTCGAAGAAATTTGCCGTCACCCACGTGAGCTCCAGGTCGAGCGGCCGGTCACCGTCGAACGACGGCGTCCTCATGGCAGATGTCCCAACACCAGCAACGTCCCGCAGCGTCTGACTCGCACGGCGCAATGCGTCCACTTCATCCGGAATGACGGCGAGTGTGGTGCCGGTGCGTCGCTGCGCGGCGAGAGCTACCACCCGGTCCGCGTCGGTTGCCGGCAGATCATCGAGCATCACGGCGTCGAACGCTGCGAATACCGCCGTGGACGTCCCGATCCCGAGCGCGAGGATGAAAACGGCGATGACGGTGAACGCGGGCGCCTGTCGAAGGGAGTGGATTGCATAGTGGCCATCTTGTGCGAGCCGTTCCAGCGTTCGAATACCACGCGCATCGCGCACGTTCTCCTTGACCTGCTCGGTGCCGCCGAACGACACGCGCGCGCGCCGCCGGCTCTCCTCAGGAGTGAGCCCATCGCGCAGGTGGTTCGCCGCCTCCATGTCCAGGTGGAAATGCAGCTCCTCGTCGAGCTCGCGGTCCTCTCGGGTGCGCGAGAACAGGGCGTGAAACCGCTCGCTCAGCTCAGACCAGAGTTTCATGCCGTCGTTCCTCCCTGCGCCGCGATCACCCAATTCACTGCGGTCGAAGAACGATCCCAGGCGGCACGTTGAGCCTCGAGCTGACGCTCGCCGCTCGGCGTGAGCCGGTAGTAGCGCGCGCGCCTATTGTTCTTCGTTACGCGCCAGTCAGAGCGAATCCACCCCCTGCGCTTCATGCGCTGCAGGGCCGGGTAGAGCGACCCCTGCGGCACCTCCAGGATCTCGCGCGACATCTGCCGGATACGCTGGCTGATCCCCCAGCCGTGCATCGGTTCGATGGCAAGCGTACTGAGCACCAGCAGCTCGAGGGTGCCCTGGAGTAGATCGGACCTTTCGGCTGCGGACACGTGCACCTCCTTCAGCCAGACTAAAGGAGCACACTAGCTCAGCTCGTCCCATTCATGGAGTCAAGCCAACTCGGAGAGGAGATCGCCTTCCGTCAACCCATTTCGAGCACGAGCGACTCGGCGTCCGTCAGCCTGTCCCATTGGTCATGACGGTCTCCTTCCCCCTTTCGCTTCTACACGGATGCGGTAAGACGTCTATTGCTGAAGCCGGGGCTCGGCCGCTTCAAAGGCGAAATGGTCGTGAAGGTCAAGGTCGACTGCCTGGTCAAGAAATGCGCCGAACGCATCAGCAGGTCTGCGGCAGGTCGCGTCGGCGTCCTTCGTGGCGCGTGCGTGTGGACCCAGGCGAGCCAGCAGGACTTGCCCGCCCTTCAATGGCCAGAATCCATGCGGTGCAACTCGAACGGGCCTGGCCAACAGGCGTTGGTGTGTCACCTCTTTGCGGAGGCGGTCGAGCGGCGTACCCGATTCGCGAGCGGTTCGATGCAAACGCGCCTCGATCGAGACCCTGAAGGCCGAAGCGTCCTTGTAAGCGCGCGGACTCACGCAGCAAGACCCAGCTGCTTCAACACGCCTTGAGCCTCTGCATCGGCCGCAAGCTCGCGGACGAGGCGCTGGCGTGTGATGACGCCTCGAGTGACGGCTTCGCGCGCCGCCTCGGCAGCCACATCCGTTCCGTACCGTGCGGCGACGTCTCGGATCGTCCGAGCCGGCGACGTCACTGGCACGCCTCCGCGCATGCTTCGCTCGCTTCTCTCAAGAGGCGCGTTGTGGACCATGACGCCCCTCTTCTTCCCTCGAAAACGACCCTGGACCGTCACATGGATTGTAGAGGGCATGGCGTCGGTCAAGCCATAAACCGCGAGAGCCGTTTCGTGGCTGGCGACTGCCCCTTCTCCCGCCCAGAGAGTAGCGACGATCACATCCTCGAATGGCTGGCTCGGAAAGCGCTTCAATCGATAAATTCCGTGTGCCACGCGTTCGATGGAGCCACTCCGAGACAGATAGTAGAGCTGCTGGTGGGACACGCCAAGATCCCCCGCTTGCGAAGCGGTCAAGTACCCGCCTTGGCGCTCGGCAACAGGGTAAAGGACCTCGAGGCTTGTCGACATGAAACTAAAGATATATTTTAGTTTCGTGGATGCAAGCCCATCCGATCCCCACCCAAACGAAGGAGCCGGCCACGCGTTGTTGCTGAAGGGTGCGCTGCCCTCGTCGTTGGGCAAAAACGGAGTCGTCAGCGCGGCGGCCGCTCGATCCACCGCAACGCCTCCAGGCCAACCCCCTGCTCCCAGGGAAGAACGATGAGGTTCGGCCAATGGCGCGTCCAGCGTAGGACCTTCGACACGTAGATATCGCGCGTGATCTGAACTCGGTTCGCGCGCACCAGCGCTTCGCGGCGCTCCTCCGAGACGGGCACACGCGCGTGACCGGACCTTGGGGTTTCGACACTTATCCCGATTGGGACGAACCCTGGATCCAATATGGCGCCAGATCCGGCAGGCATGAGGCCAGCCAAAGTGTGGTAAAGAGCTCGTCCGTGTACGGTGGGCGCAGGTGATAATTTGCAGCCACGGTATCATCTTCGTACTGCGCGCCGTACTCTGGCCCCACATCCGGTGGTCGCGTCCGCATCTCCCTTCATTCCTCCACGCGATTGTGGCGCATGCCCGCGCGTCAATGCAGAAAGGCACGAATCCGGTTTCAAGCAAGGTGATGCCATGCCTCGGGCCGCCTCGCGCACGCTCTCGTCCCGGATCGCCCCGCCCGCGTGAGCGACGTAACGGACACCCGTCCGTACCTTGATGCGTCTCCACGTCCAGGCTCTGTTCACCCAGGATGACTTCCACGCGAGCGTAGTGGACGGAAGCCAGTGGTTGGGCACTGTACGGCGGAAGGCATGTCAAGAGAGCCTGTAACGACCCTCTTAACTTGCATGGTCACATGAGTTTATGAGAATGCGCCCGACAGGATTCGAACCTGTGACCTTTGGCTCCGGAGGCCAACGCTCTATCCAACTGAGCTACGGGCGCGACGGACGGGAAGCGAATAAGCCGAGTTCTGTCTCCGGCGCGGCCGGAGGCGGATCATTTCTCTAGGTCCGCGGTTGCCCGCGGACTCGAGCAGCCTACCCGGGACTGTCGGCCTTGCGGCCATCGGCGCGGGCCACGCCTCGTCCCCTATTTGGCCTTGCTCCCGGTGGGGTTTGCCATGCCGTCCCTGTTACCAGGGACGCGGGGGTCTCTTACACCTCCGTTTCACCCTTACCTGATCCCTTGCGGGCCATCGGCGGTCTGTTCTCTGTTGCACTTTCCGTCGCCTTGCGACGCCCGGCCGTTAGCCGGCACCGTGCCCTGCGGAGCTCGGACTTTCCTCGGCCGCGTCACACCTCACGCGCGATGCCGCGGGCCGGGACGATGCAGCGTGTCCCGGTCGTGCGGCGCCGGCGCGCGGGCGGATGTCAGCCGCGATCCGCACTCGCTTCCCGTTCTGTCAAACAGCGGGTCCTGGTGGTTCGTACCCCCTCCGCTCGAGGGGTTCTCCCTGGTCCCGAACCAGGGCACCGTCGAGCTCTCGCGTTCGACCGAGCGCCGCGCTCGGCGCTCGGAAGACTCAAC
>JBOHRM010000062.1:0-2288 GCA_050732715.1 Longimicrobiales bacterium | reverse complement strand
TCCTTGGCGAGCTTGGCGCCTTGGCGCGAGCATTCCTTACCCGCCCATACGTTTCATCCACTGCTGGTGCCAGGCCATGGCATGGGGGGACTGACGAACGATGCCTTCTTTGACCGACTTCTTGGAGGACGATCGTCCGCACGTCTTCGACGGCGCGATGGGCACGATGTTGTATCAGCGCGGCATCTTCATCAACCGCTGCTATGACGAGCTGAACCTGCGCGACCCGGAGCTCATCCGTGACGTCCATCGCGCGTACCTGAAGGCTGGGGCGGAGATCATCGAGACGAACAGCTTCGGCGCGAACCGCGTGAAGCTCGCCGAGTACGGCCTCGAGGCGCAGACCGGCGAGATCAATGCGCGCGCGGCAAGTCTGGCACGCGAGGTCGCGGGCGAGCAAGCGCTCGTCGCCGGCGCGATCGGGCCGCTCGGGATCCGCATCGAGCCGTACGGCCCGACGTCGCTCGAGGAGGCGAAGGCGGTGTTCCGCGAGCAGGCCGAGGCGCTCGTCGACGGCGGCGCGGATTTCATCCTGCTCGAGACATTCAGCGATCTGTCGGAGATCCGGCAGGCGCTCGCCGCGGCGCGTGAGGTCACGGACGCGCCGGTCATCTGCCAGATGACCATCCAGCAAGATGGCTCGACACTGTACGGCACGACGCCCGAGCTGTTCGCGCGCCAGCTCGATGAATGGGGCGCCGACGTGATCGGGCTGAACTGCTCGGTCGGGCCGCACGGCATCCTCGACGCGGCCGAGCGCATCGCCGGCGTCACGCAGCGCAAGCTGTCGGCGCAACCGAACGCGGGGCTGCCACGCGAGATCCAGGGCCGCAAGATGTACATGGCGTCGCCCGAGTACATGGCGAAATACGCGAAACGCATGATCCAGTGCGGCGTCAAGTTCGTGGGCGGATGCTGCGGCACGACGCCGGACCACATCAAGAACATCGCGGACGCGGTGCACGCGATCGCGCCGAGGCGCCGTTACGTGCACGCGCTGTCGCTCGACACCGCGACGCCGCCGGGCGGGGCGGTGACCCCGCTCGCCGAGCGTTCGAGCTGGGGCCGCAAGATCGCGACGGGTGAGTTGGTCACGACCGTCGAGATCGTGCCGCCGAAGGGTATCACGCCGGCGAAGATGCTGGCCGGCGTGCGCTTGCTCAAACGCGCCGGCATCGACGGCGTGAACGTGCCGGACGGCCCGCGCGCGCAGATGCGTATGGGCGTGCTGCCGACCGCGGTGCTGATCGAGCAGCTCGTCGGCATCGAGACGATCGTGCACTACTGCTGTCGCGATCGCAACCTGCTCGGCATGTTGTCAGACCTGCTCGGCGCGCACGCGCTCGGGCTGCGCAACTTGCTGCTGATCACGGGTGACCCGCCGAAGATGGGGCCATACCCCGAGGCGACGGCGGTCTTCGACATCGACGCGATCGGCTTGACGAACCTCGTCAACCGGCTGAACCACGGGCTCGATCCGGGCAACAACCCCATCGGTGAGCCGACCGCGTTCACCGTGGGCGTCGGTGTGAACCCCGGCGCCGTCGATCTCGACTATGAGCTGAACCGGTTCTACTGGAAAGTCGAGGCCGGCGCGGAATACGCGATTACTCAGCCCGTGTTCGACCCGGATCAGCTGCTCCGCTTCATCGACGAGATCAAGCGACGCGACATCTGGATCCCGATCGTCGCCGGCATTTGGCCGCTCGTCTCCGCGCGCAACGCCGAATTCCTCGCCAATGAGGTGCCGGGTGTGATCGTGCCGCCGCGGGTGATCGAGCGTATGCACGCGGCGAGCGCGAAAGGCAAGGAGTTCGGCCTCGCGGAGGGCATCGCGATCGCGCGCGAGATGCGCGAGCGCGTCCGGCCCTACGTCCAGGGCATCCAGGTCAGCGCGCCGTTCGGCAAAGTGCCGTTCGCGCTCCAGGTCTTCGACGGCTTGCCCGCCATCGAGCGGGACGTCGGTCCCGAGGTCCTCGATCCTGGTGACACGCTCGGGTTCCAGCCGCCCCGTGCGCCGGACATGACGGCTCCTGGCATCGCCACGGCTTCCCCTCTCCCCCCGTCGGGGGGAGAGGGTCAGGATGAGGGGGGTCTGTCTCGCGCGGTCGCCCTGCATCCTCCCGCTAGCGCTTCATGATGTCCGAGGCGAAGACTCGTCGCGTACCAGGCGTGCCGTTTCAAAAGGGCGAGGCGCTGGGGAACGACTACCTGGTCGTGGACATCGCGGGCTCCTTCGGCTCCGCTAGCAGGTCCTCCGGCGTCTCCGTGACCGCCGGCAGCAGCAG
>JBOHRM010000061.1:0-3632 GCA_050732715.1 Longimicrobiales bacterium | reverse complement strand
GTTCGGACCGGGGCCAAAAGCTCGCGGAACATCTCGCCGCGCCAGCCCGGAGGGGCCATGCCGAGATCGTCTCGCCGATCGCTGTTCCTGATGATCGTCGCTGTGCTCGGCTGCGCGAGCGGGGGTGGTTCGAGCTCGGACGCGAGGTCGATCGGCCGGTCGAACCGGGACGTTCTCACGGTGGACGACCTTCGTGCCACCGGATCGATGAACGCATACGATGCCGTTGCGGCGTTGCGCTCCAGCTGGCTTCGGCCTCGCGGTCCCGACAGCTTCAGCAACCCTGGCCAGGTCTGGGCGTACGTGAACGATGTGCGTGTCGGCGGCGTCGATACGCTACGTAGGATCCCGATCACCGAGATTACGTACATCCGCTACTTCGACGGCACGGCCGCTTCCGCGCGATGGGGCCTCGATCACAGTCACGGTGTGGTCTTCGTGTCGACGCGTCCCGAGCGTGATTAGGGGCTTCGAGCAGATCGAGCGGGTTCTCGTCGCGCGTGCGACGCGGCTCAGACGCCGGCCACGCCGGTCCAGCGGGACGCGTCGAGGCGGACGCCGGCCGCGCTGAGTGCTTCGGCGAACCGGCGGGCGGGCGGGGAAGCGCGATGCGTGCGCTCCGCCTCCGCGTCGTCGAATACGGCGGCGTACACGAAGCGACCGGGCCGGTCCTGGTCGCACAAGACACCGAAGAATCGGGTGTTGGGCTCGTTCGCCTGCGCGTAGGAGGCGACCTCGCGGGCGGCGCACGCGATCCGATCCGCGTCGGACGGCGGCACTTCGAATAGCGCGACGCGGACCTCGAACAAGTCGGTAACGCTCCGCCGCGTGGCGTTCGTGGCAGGCGCAACGGCGCCGCGCACAAGGCTGGCCGCGGCAGCCGCGTCCGAGCGCGTGGCCAGCCGATCTAGCCCATCGTGCACTGCCGGATCCTTGCTGTCCGATGTCCGCATAACGCCAGGCTCCTCCCGGGCACGTCGTCATCGGAACGATGTCAGCCCATGCTCCCTGACGAAACGGCCGTGCAGCGGGCGGTCGGATCCGCTCCGCCAGCGGTCGATCGAGCGCAGCCAGTCGCGTCCGCGAGAGGGTCGGGGTCAGGGAGCGTGACGGCTGGAAAGGGAGGACATGGGCGCTCGGGGAGAACCTCGGGCTCCCGTGCCTGACCATCACGGCGCCGGCTGCGCGAATCCCGTACGCGGAATCAGGATAATTCCCTACAGCCACGCGGGCTGATTTGCGCCATGATTATTGCACAGGGCATCCGCCCCGAACGTACGTCCGCTCACACGGTGCGTTCGCAATACTCCACCCTGGAGGTGTGGCATGTCAGCTGGAACGCTGTGCAGCCGCGTCGTCGCTCTCGCTTCACCCCTCGAGTCCGTATACGACGCCGCTTGCCGGATGCTCGATCAAAACGTCCGAACGCTGGTGGTCATCGACGAGGATCGCCGGCCGATCGGTCTCCTGACCGATCGAGACATTGTGCTCCGCTGTGTGGCGCAGAACCGCTGGGCCGCGTATACGGCCCTGGATGAAGTGATGACGACTGCTTTGCGCACGGTGCCGGAATCATTGCCGGTCGATGACGCGCTCCGCGTCATGCAGAACGCGGGAGTCCGCCGACTCGTGGTGACGGGCGCCGACGGGAGCCCGATGGGGATCCTCGGCCTCGACGACGTACTCGAACGGCTGGCTCAGGACACCGTTACGAGCGGCAGCCTCCTTCATGGGGAGGCGGCGGCCATCCGGGCATGACCCGCGTGGGTCTCGAAGGCCGCTCTTTACTTAGGGTGCGACGCGGTGCCGCTCGCTGCTGCTGGCCTCGCCGGGCTCTGGACACGAGAGACGCCGAACCGGAGTGTCGCCCGGACGTACATGTCGAGCCTGCGATGCCGCTCCTGGGCGCCGATCCGTACCCTCAGCTCGTGCCGGTGACGAAGCCGCATGTCGAGCCCGCCCCACGCCGCACACTGCCAATGGTGGCGCCCCTCCCATTCCCGATAGTTCGACGGCGTCTCGGGCGCGATCAGCCAGCCGTCTCCTGCCCGCACGTGAAGCACGCCGAACGAGTGCACTACGCCGACAGCCATCAGGTTCGCTGACAGCTGGTAGGCTATAGGCTAGTACCGTCGCCCGGGATCGCCGCGCTTGGCTGCGTGTGCGCACGTTTCGCTGCGCTGGGGCGATGGTTCGCTGCGTCGACCTTTCGCCGAAGGCACGATCCAGCCGAGATTACGCGGATGCGCACGATCTCGCCTGCGGTGCGCCGCTATCTCCGTGAGGCCGGCATCGCCGGGATCTGCGCCACGGTCCCGGCGCTCGCGTTGGCGGTCGGCATCGTCAAGCACGGGCAGGGGACCTTCGTGGAAGCGTTCCTCCACGAGGGCGTGCTCTGCTATGCTTGGGCGTTCCTGACACCCGCGATCCTATGGGCGACTCGCCGCTTCCCGGTCGACCGGCCGCCGCGCCTCGGCTCGATCGGCGCGCACATCACGTTCGGTATCACGTGCGGCCTGCTGCACGGTCTGCTGATGACCACGACCAACGCAGTGCTCGGCCCGCCATCGTACCAAGACATCGACACGTTCTCGGCGCAGCGTGCGGTGCGGCTGTGGATGGCGTGTGGCGTTGTCTTCTATGGCGTGATCGCCACGATCGGCTTCGCGATCGATTACCATGCGAAGCTGCGCGACCGCGAGAGGACGGCCGCGCGGCTCGAGGCGCTGCTCGTCGAGTCGCGGCTCGGCGCACTGCGCATGCAGCTCCAGCCGCATTTTCTGTTCAACACGCTGAACACGGTGGCGATGCTCGTGCGGCAGGGTGATGCGCAGACGTCGGTCCGCGTGCTCGCGCGGCTTTCCGAGCTGATCCGGCAGGTGCTCGATGAGCACGCGCCGCAGGAGGTGCCGCTTGCCGACGAGCTCGAGTTCGTCACGCGCTACCTCGACATCGAGCGCGTTCGCTTCGGTGACCGACTGCACGTGCGCGTCGAAGCGGATGATGATGCGCGCGCCACGCCGGTACCGCACCTGCTGCTCCAGCCGCTGGTCGAGAACGCGATTCGACACGGCATTGCGCGTCGGGCCGGCGCGGCGCGAATCGACGTGAGCGCGTACCGCGACGACGGCGCACTCCGTGTCACCGTGCGTGACGACGGCGCCGGCCTGCCCGAGGCGTGGTCGCACGACACGGCGTGCGGCATCGGCCTGCGCAACACTCGCCTGCGCCTGCACTACCTTTATGGCGAAGCGGCGTGCCTCGAGGTTGCGAACGCGCCGGACGGCGGCGCGTATGCAACGGTGCTGCTGCCCGTGCGCGGGCCGTACGCCGATGCCTGAGCGTATCCGCGCGCTCGTCGTCGACGACGAGCCGATCGCGCGCGCCGGTATGCGTCGCCTGATGGAATCGGATCCCGACCTCGAGATCATCGGCGAGGCTGGTGATGGCGCCGCCGCGGTCCACGCGATCCGCGCGCTGCGCCCCGACCTGCTGCTGCTCGATGTGCAGATGCCCGAGATGGACGGGTTCGAGGTGCTCGAGGCGGTCGGACCGGATGCCGTGCGAGCCGTCGTCTTCGTCACGGCTTACGACCGATTCGCGATCCGCGCGTTCGAGGTGCAGGCGCTCGA
>JBOHRM010000060.1:0-6698 GCA_050732715.1 Longimicrobiales bacterium | reverse complement strand
GACTGGGGGAGAGGGTCAGGGTGAGGGGGCTTCGTGAGCGCGTCGAATCTCTCGCCCGCTCGCGCGACCGCGTCCTCTAGCAGGGTCGTCGATAGATCGGCGCCGAAGGCGATGAGCCCGGCCTCTTCGAGCAGCCGCGTGTGCCGACCCCACCCGCACGGCACATCGAGAATGCGCGCGCCAAGCGGCAGCCCGAGCAGCTCGAGCATCGCCGCGACCTCGCGACGGCTGTCGGCCTCTGTGAAGAGTGGATCATGAAGGCGGAGGAACACGTCGTCGAAATAGCTTCGCCACCACGGCCCGCCCCCCTCTCGCTGCTCGCCCGTCTTCCGCTCCCTCGCTCCGGCCTCTACTCCTACGGCCTACAACCTAATCAGCGCTCCAATGCCGCGCCCGCAGCACCCGCGATGCCAGAAACGGGTTGGGGGCCGGGGCAACCCGGAACTCGGAACCCGGAACCCGGAACCCGTTTCTAGTCACGCCTGGTCCTCCGTGGTAACCTCGACGCGTGTGGGCGAGAGTATGAGTGCGAGCCGATCGACGCGCCGACCTTTCATGCCGAGCACGCGCAGGCGTCCACCCCGGAAGCCGACCTCGTCACCGACCCTCCCGATGCGACCGAGCCGGCCGAGGACGAAGCCGCCGACGGTAGTGTAGTCCTCATCCGGCAGCGCGAACCCGTAGCGTTCGTTCAGCTCGGAGATCGCCAGCCGCCCGCGGATCAGGATGTCGCCGGACGGCGCCTCCTCGAGCTCGGGCGCGACCACGTCCAGCTCGTCATCGATCTCGCCGACGATCTCCTCGACCAGGTCCTCGATCGTCACGATGCCGGCCGTGCCGCCGAACTCGTCGACGACCACCGCCATGTGCGACTGTTCGGCCTGCATCTCACGAAGCAGCTGCTCGACGCGTTTCGAGTCGGGCACGAAGAACGCCTCACGCACGATCTGCGCGAGCGAAGGCGCACCGTCTCGCAGCGCGAGCCATACGTCGCGCGCGAGCACGATGCCGACCACGCGGTCGAGCGTCTCCTCGTACACCGGGTACCGCGAATGGCCGTTCTCGAGCGCGAAGTCCGCCGCTTGACCGACCGGCATGTCGAGCGGGATCGCGATCACCTCCGTGCGCGGCGTCATGACCTCGTCGACGCTCGTCTCCGAGAGGTGGAACACGCCGCGGATCATTTCGACCGGCTGCGCGCGCAGCAGCCCGTGCTCGTAGCTCTGCGTGAGCATCATCTCGAGCTCTTCCGGCCGGTGTACGCTCTCGAGCTTCGTCGGCGCCCGCATGCCGAACGCGCGCAGCAGCAAGTTCGCCGAGCCGTTCAACACCGAGATGAACGGGGCGAGCGCGCGCGAGAAGACGATGAGCGGGCCGGCCGTCCACATCGCAGTCTCCTCGGTGTGCAACAGCGCCAGTGACTTCGGCACCAGCTCGCCGAGCACGATGTGCATGAAGGTGATGAACGTGAACGCGAGCGTGACCGCGACGAGGTGCGTGCTGAGCAGGTTCCACGGCGGGGCGAATCCGTCGAACGCGCCGATAATGAGCGCGGCGATGGTGGACTCGCCGACCCAACCCAACCCGAGCGATGCGAGCGTGATGCCGAGCTGCGTGCCCGAGATGTAGTGATCGAGCCGCTCGATCGCGACGTTCGCGATCTTCGCACGACGATTCCCCGCCCTCGCCAACGCCTCGATCCGGGCACGGCGCGCGCCGACCAGTGAGAATTCGGACGCAACGAAGAACGCGTTCGCGACAACCAGCAGCAACGCCAAACCGAGCCGCCACACGATGCTGGCCGCGCTCGGCGTATCGGCATGTCCCGCGACAGCTTCCTGTAACAGGAACATTTAGAAGAAGATTGGCTCCTTGTACGAGCCGAACACGCCCTCGAGCGCGCTGCGAATCTCGTAGAGCGTGGCGTATGCGCGCACGCAGTCGAGCATGGGCTCGATCACGTTGCGGCCGCTCGAGGCCGCGGCGCGCAGCGCATCGAGCGACCGCTGGACGGCCGGGTCATCGCGCTGCGCCCGCACGCGCGCCAGCCGCTCGCGCTGACGCCGCTCCGGCTCATCGCCGATCTTGAGGATGTCGATCGACGACTCGTCATTGCCCTCCGTGAACGCGTTTACACCAACAATGATCTGGTCGCCCGACTCGATGGCTTGCTGCTGCCGTTGGGAGGACAACGCGATCTCGCGTTGGAAGTAGCCGATCTCGAGGCCGCGCACGACACCACCGAACCGCTCGACCTCATCGAACACGCGCTCGCACTCGGCCTCGAGCTGATCCGTCAGCGCCTCGACATAGTACGAGCCGGCGAGCGGATCGATCGTGTTCGGCACGCCCGACTCGTACGCGAGCACCTGTTGCGTGCGCAACGCAATGCGCACGGCCTTTTCGGTCGGCAGCCCCAGCGTCTCGTCCATCGAGTTCGTGTGCAGTGACTGCGTCCCGCCCAACACCGCGGCGAGCGCCTGATACGCGACGCGCACGATGTTGTTCTCGGGCTGCGGCGCGACCAGCGACACGCCTGCGGTCTGCGCGTGGGTGCGCAGCCGCCAGGACTCCTCTTTGCGCGCGCCGTACACATCGCGCAGGCGCCTGGCCCAGATGCGGCGCGCCGCGCGGAACTTCGCGACCTCCTCGAACAGATCGTTGTGCACATCGAAGAAGAACGATAGGCGCGGCGCGAAATCATCGACATCGAGCCCGCGCGCGATGCCGCGCTCGACGTACTCGAAGCCGTTGCGCAGCGTGTACGCCAGCTCCTGCGCGGCCGTGGCGCCCGCCTCGCGGATGTGGTAGCCGCTGATCGAGATGGGGTTGTACTTCGGCGCGCGCTTCGCACACCACTCGAACATGTCGATGATCAGCCCGATCGCCGGCTCGACCGGGAAGATCCACGCGTGCTGCGCCATGTATTCCTTGAGGATGTCGTTCTGTACCGTGCCACGCAGCGCCTTCGCCGGGACGTCCTGCTTCTCCGCCGCGACCACATAGAAGCAGAACAGGATGATGGCGGGACCGTTGATCGTCATGGACACCGAGACATCGGCGAGCGGGATACCGCCGAACAGCGTCTCCATGTCCGCCAGGCTCGAGATCGCCACGCCGCATTTCCCGACCTCGCCGAGCGCGCGCGGGTGGTCCGAGTCGTAGCCCATCAGCGTCGGGAAATCGAACGCGACGCTGAGCCCCGTCTGGCCATGGTCGAGCAAGTACTTGTAGCGCGCGTTCGTCTCTTCGGCCGTGCCGAAACCCGCGAACTGCCGCTTCGTCCATAGCCGCGTCCGGTACATCGACGTGTACGGCCCGCGCGTGAATGGGAACTCGCCCGGGAAGCCCAGTTTGTCGATATAGTCCCAGTCCGCCGGCAGGTCCGCGGGCGTGTAGATCGGCTCTACCTTCGAGCCCGAGATGCTCTCGAAACGCGGGCGGCGGCGAGGCAGCCGCTCGAACGCAGACTCCCACTCGGCCAGGCGTGCTCGCAACTCGGCCAGCTCACGCGCCTGCTCGGCCACGCGAGCCTCGAGCTCGGCGACACGGCCTTCGCGCGCGTCGGAGTCAACTACGCCCATGGGAAGCAAGACTGTCGGTTCAACATCGTCTTCAATCGTCACTACCCCGCACGCGCCGCGTTATTCCCAAGATCGGGTTGCGGGCTGCGGGTTACGGGTTGCGAGTTGGCGCCCGCCCGTCTCCGACGGATAGGTCCCGGCTCGATCCGAGCCGGCCTTTGACCAACCTCAGGATTCGGACCTCGATCCCTCGGCCAACCCGGCTTCGTGCAGGATGCGGGCCGCCACGTCATACGGCGTAACTGCGCCTGAAACAATATCTTGCAGACTGTCTTCGAGAACGGCCCGGCCGATTCCGTCGATCCAGACGGTCCGGCGCAGCGCGCGGTCCACGGTCTCACGCACGTGCTCGGCCAGCCGCGTCTCGCGCCGCCGCTCGCGCTCGCCGCTGGACTCGAGCCACGCCCGATGTCGATCCAGCGCCTCAGCGAGTGCGTCCACGCCTTGGCCGGTCTGAGCCACCGTCTGCATGACCGGAATGTTCCAGACCTCCTCGGCCGCCCGGTTCCCGCCCGGTTCGCCGAGGTCGACCGTGTGGTGTCCGGGGACGTTCCTCAGCGCCTTTCCATGCCGGAGCTGGAGCATGAGCGAGATGTCGCGCGCCATGCGTTCGGCGCCCGGCCGGTCCGCCTTGTTGATGACGAACAGGTCGGACGCCTCCATGAGGCCGGTCTTCATTGCCTGGATCGAATCCCCCGATTCGGGCACGAGGACCACGACCGTGGTGTCCGCCGCGGACGCGACGGCGAACTCCGACTGACCCACGCCGACCGTCTCGATGATCACGCGGTCGAAGCCGAACGCGTCCATCACATCCGCGACCTCTTTGGTGGTGAGCGCGAGGCCACCCAGCGAGCCGCGCGTCGCCATGGAACGGATGAAGACGGCGTCGTCGAGCGCCAGCTCGTTCATGCGGATACGATCGCCGAGCAGCGCGCCGCCGGTGTACGGCGATGTCGGGTCCACGGCGATCACGCCGATCGTCTCGCCCCGGGCGCGGTAGAGGCGGATCAGCTCGCTCAGGAGCGTCGACTTGCCCGCGCCCGGCGGTCCGGTGATGCCGATCCGGTGCGCGCGGCCGACCCGCGGAAACAGCTCCGCGAGCACGGCCGCCAGATCGCGTGTCTCGTTCTCGACCATCGAGATGACGCGCGCCAACGCCGCCTTGCGGCCCGCCCGGAAATCGCGCAGCACCGCCTCGACCGCCGGCCGTGTGGGCTCGCGCCGTGCAGCTTCACTCATCAGCGGAAGATGACGCGGCTACGCGCCTCACGGCCAGAGCCGCGCCGTCCCCGCAGCGCGCCATCCCGCGTCGCAGCGGTGGCGCCAACATGCCCCGCCGACCGCCACCACGCCTGCGAGCTCGAGAGACGAGCGGCGAGTGACGGAACATGCCGCATCAGCCCCACGCCGCACCCCAGTCCAGCCGCTGCACCCGCACGGCGCGCGCCCGCACAGCGATCGCGCCGATGTAACCCGGTGCCGGATCGAAGGCGGCGAGCGTCCAGCACGCTGCCTCTCGCTCGTCGCCATCCACGGCCAGCACGCGTACCGGCGCGCCCGGCCCGATCTCGACGTCGACCGACTGCAGCGACCGCCACATCCCTTCGCCGGTCGCCTTGATGAACGCTTCCTTGCGCGTCCAGCCGTCGAAGAAGACCGCCCGCCGCGTGGGTTCCGGCTGGGCCTCGAACGCCGCAAGCTCGCGTGCCGAAAACACGCGCGCCGCGAGCTGATCGGCCTCGACGTCGCGATCGACGCTCTCGATGTCGATGCCGACATCGCCCGCGCGCGTAATGGCGATCGCCGCGTGCTCGCCCGAATGAGACGCGTTGAAGAACAGCGCGCGCGGCGGGCGCTCGAGGTGCGGCTTGCCCCGCTCGCCGTAGCCGATCACGAGCGCCGCCGGGTCCGTCTCGCCGAGGTAGCCCGCGAGCAGCCGACGAGTGACGATACGCGTGAACATGAAGCAGCGCCGATCACGATCGAACCGGTAGCGATCGGCCCGATCGCGTTCGTCGGCCGAGAGCTGGGCGATCCCGGCGCTGTCCATCGGACCACCGGTCTCGGCCACCCAAACGTGAACCTCATCATCATCGATCCGCGGCAGCGCGCGTGGCGAAGCGATCATGTTTCCATGGATGGTGCCCCGGTCGGTGAGTTGCGAGTTATGGGTTGTCGAGCTACAAGTTGCGGTTCCAGCGGAGTTGCGCAACGCGGCAACGTTCAACCGGAGAAGATCATGGCGGAGTCAAGGGGCGGCGAACGAGGAGACCGGCGGTCTTTCTTGCGATCCGCGCTGGTCGGTGCGGGTGCGCTGGGCGGCGCGGTGCTGGTGCAGCCCCCACGCGTGGCGGCGGCAGGCATCCCGGCATTGACGCGCACCGCGTCTTGGAGCGCAGAGCGCAGGCTGCGCGAGCTCGGGATCCGCCTGCCGCCTCCGGACCCGCGGCAGCAAGCGTCGATGCTCGCACCGGGCGTGCGCTCGGGCAACCTCCTGTTCATGTCCGGGCACGGCCCGCGGGGTGAGGACGGCTATATCACGGGCAAGGTCGGCGCCGACCTGACCGAGGAGCAGGGCAACGCCGCGGCGCGCGCGGCGGGCGAGAACATTCTCGCAGCCGTACGCGAGTTCCTGGAAGGCGACCTCGACCGCGTCTCACGCGTCGTGAAGGTGCTCGGCATGGTCAACGCCGCCCCGGACTTCGCCCGCCAGTCACAGGTCATCAACGGCTTCAGCGAGCTGATGATCGAGGTGTTCGGTGATGCCGGCCGCGCCGCGCGCAGCGCCGTGGGCATGAGCTCCCTTCCGTTCAACTGGGCCGTCGAGGTCGAAGCGATTTTCGAACTAACCAGTTGACCGGTTCCAAAAAATCCTACCAACGGGAGCGGATGAGCGAGTCGGCGCGGCCGGCGATCTCGGGGTCGGCGCTCTCGACGGCGAGGGCGAGGTCGACGAGGACGTTCGCGTTCTCGCACACGAGGTCGCCGGACAGGCACGCCTCGGCACGGATCAGGCGCATCAACTCGGCCGCCGTCTGCGCGGACGGCTCGGCATCGAGCGCGTCGCCGGCACGGTCGCGGGCCACCTCGAGCAGGCGGCGCCGCCCGGCA
>JBOHRM010000059.1:0-4985 GCA_050732715.1 Longimicrobiales bacterium | reverse complement strand
CCGGCGTTGTAGGCGGCGAGCACGACGGGAAGGCGTCCGTCGTAAGCGCGCAACTGATCGGCGAGATAGGCCATGCCGAAGTGGACGTTGACGTCCGGTTGTCTCAGCAGCTCCGGCGAAAACTCGGCGACGCCGAGCGTGCGCGCGAGCGTTGCGCCCGTCGCTGGCAGGACCTGCATCAGGCCGATCGCGCCGGCGGGGCTGACGGCGCTCGCGTTGAACATCGATTCCTGCCGGATCAGCGCGGCGGCGAGGAACGGGTCGACGCCGCGCTCTTCGGCCTCGGCCACGATCACGTCTTGGTACGGGAACGGGTAGACGATGCGCAGCAGGCGCGGGTTCCAGGCGCCCTCACGCCGGTAGATGTTCCAACCGGTCGCGATCCCCGAGCGCGTGAAGCCGCGCTGGTTGAGCGCTTCCCCGAGCGCGTACATCGCGTCGGTCTCGCGCGAGAAGCGCGAGCGGGCGCGCCCCAGCTCGTACGTGCCGGCGTCGGTCCAGCCGATCTCGCCGAGAAGGTCGACGCGGTCGAGCGCGCGCTCCACGCGCGTCACGTCCGCGGTGCCGTTCACGGGTGACCGCGCCAGCGGAATGTCGCCGAACGAGCGGCCGAGCCGCTCGCCGGAGAGGCCGCCGTAATACGAGAGCGGGTCCGACGCGCGAGTCTCTCCCAGCCGCTCGCGGGCGGCCGATTCGTTCCCCAGGCGATGCAGGGCGAGCCCCGACCAGTACGTCGCCTGTTGATAGCGCCGGCCGCGAGGGTAGGTGCGACGGTATGCGTCGTACGTTTCGAGCGCGCCCGCGAAGTCACCCTCGACGAACGCGAGCCCACCCAGGCGCATGTACGCGAGGCCGAGCTCCTCGATATCCGTGGGCATCGCGATCGTGCTGCGGTAGCGCTCACGTGCGCGGTCGTAAACGCCGTCGTCGTGGTCGAGGTCGGCGCTGAAGTACAGGGCGCGTGTCGCCGCAGCCGTGCCGGGGTAGCGATCGACGACGCTCTGTAGCGTGTTGCGCGCGAGCGCCTGCCGGCCATCGCGGTACTGCGCGCGCGCGGCCGTGTAGAGCGCCGCGCCAGCGGCCGCCGGTGACGACGGTTCGGCGACGATGTCGAGCAGCACCTGCTCCGCCTCATCATAGCGCCGTGCATCGAACAGCGCGCGCCCGAGCTCGCCGCGAACCGCCGCCCGCGCGGCGGCCGAGCCGGCACCCGCGCCGAGGTACGCCTCGAGGCCGGCGATGCCGCGATCGTAGTTGCGGTGCCGCAGATAGACACGCCCGATCTGGAGCTGCTCGGTCGGGCTCAGCGACGGCATCTCGGAGAGCAGGCGCGCGCCTTCGGCACCGGAGCCGCCGGCCGCGGCCGCCATCGAGCGCAGGAACGCCGCGCGCGCGCCGGCGGAATCCCCGTTCGCGAGTCGAATCTCACCCGCCAATGCCCAGGCTTCGCCGCGCCGGTTCGCATCGAGCGCGCGGTCCGCGCCGAACCGTTCCGCGAGCGCCACCGCGCCGGCCGCGTCGCGAGCATTGGCGTGACCACGCACGCGCAGGCGCCACCCCCAGTCGCGTCCGATCTCGGCGTCGATCCGGGCGAGCCGCCCGTTCACTTGCGCCGTGTCTCCCGCACTCGCGGCGGCGCCCGCCGAGCGCAGCAGGATCCAGTCACGGATCTGCGGCAGCAGGTCGGCGGCTTCGTCGTAAACGCCGAGCGCATCGCCATAACGTTCCGCACCCTCGAGCGCCGCGGCTTGGCGCAACAACGCGAGCCCCTTGTCGCGCGCGGCGAGGTCCACGCCCGCGCGGTCGAGGTAGCGCGCGAGGGATACGCCGCTTTCTTCGAACCGGCCGAGCTCGAGCTGGCTGCGGCCGAGCAGATACCAGCCGCCGCCGGAGTCGACGTCATCGAGCCAGCCGCGACCGGCGAGCAGACCCTCGACACGACTCCAATCTCCGCGGCCGGCTTCCGCGCGGGCCGCCAGCAACGCGACCGCCGGCGTGGTATCGGCCACGCCGGCGAGATACTCCCGCATGATGATGCTCGCACGCAGGAACCGGCCATCTCGAAGCGCCTGGACCGCTTCCGCCGGGACCGAGTCCGGCAACGGCAGTGGCACCTCGACGTCGCTCAGCTGGTCGATCAGCGAGAGGCTGCCCGCCGCGCCGACGATGAGCGCTGTGATGGCTACGTTGCGAATCATGTTGTGCGCTGCTGACCCCACACGCCCATGACTGCGATTACGGCGACGGCGTGCGGCAAGATGATCGTCCGTGGATCTGTGATGCATTGCCCGCGGCGATCCCGTTCGTGTACACGCGCTTGCGGCTCAGTGTTCGTCGCAACACCTCCATGTCAAGCGTAATCCGAACGGCGCGGGGGGCGCCATCGTGCTTTGGTTTATCGGGCTTGGGTCATCGGCAGCGGTGTTTGGGGGTGTAGGTGTACGGGCAGGGGCACGTTTGGGTGACACCCCGACAAAGAACGCCCAATGCCTACCGCCCAACCCGCGGCTTCAACCGTTCGGACACGCTACGAAACGCGGCCAGGGAGCTCGGCGTCAGCTCGTATTCGCCGAGCCCCGAGCGGTCCACGAACAGCAGCTCGAGCCCGCCGCCGGCAGCCGAGTCATACGACCACTCGATCGCGTTCGGCCGGGCGGCCACGCCGCGATCGACCAGCTGGCGCTCCTCCGTCGACGTTGGCGGCCCGAGCACGATGAACACTTCACCACGGTGGGTACTCCAGCCAGGTGTGCCCGACTGCGAGAACTGCTCGGTCGCGTACCGCACGCGCCGGAAAAACTCGTCACGGAACTCGTTGCCCGGCGTCGCCGCGAGCGGCTCGCGCCTCGACCAGAACGCGTCCCACCGTTCGCGCCGATCGTCCGGTGACCCGGCCGCGCGCAGCGAATCGAGCTCGTTGGGCGTCGCGATGTACGCGACCAGCTCGAGCACATCATCGAAATTCGCGACCATCCATTGGTCCGAGATGCTGACCACGAGCGGCGAACGCAGCCTCGGCCCGGCTTCCACGTCACGCGGCTCGACCTCGACCCAAAGCTTGCCGAGCGGCAGCGACGCAGGGAGATCGATGATCGCGTGGCCGACGCCGCCGTCGCCCGCGCTGATCAACGCCGGATCGCTCCACACCGCACTGCCCGCTTCGTCGACCACCGTCACCACAACGCGCAACGCGTCCCGCGCGCCGTACGCCTCGAGATAGACGCGCGGCGCGGCGCCGCCGTACGCCACCGTGTGGCGCGGATTCAGGATCAGGTCCGGCGTGGCTTCGCGGCTGGACCGGCCGTTCGCCTCGTAAACGACGAGCGGCTGGGGAAATCGAACGTCGTTGGCGCCGTAGCGCGGCACATCGAGCGTGTCGCGGACGCGGAACCCGCGCGTGCTGTTGGCGTCCGAGGCGTGCAGCGTCACGTCGTAGCGGCCAGGTGGCAGCACGACCGCGTGCTGGAACACGATGCTCTCGTCCGTGCGTCCCGTTTCGGCGAACGTCGGGACGTGGACGGTCTCGTCGCGCTCGAACCCCTTCACGGTCTCGCCGTCCCCGAGGAACGTCGCGACGACCTGATATTGGGCCTCGAACCCGGCGCCCGAGCGCTGAAATCGCAGCGCGCTGCTCGGCATCGAGACGCCGAGCAGGACCCAGGTCGAGTCGCCGGGTCCGGCCATTGTAGAGAAGCCGGCTACAGCCGGGAAATGTGCCGGGCCAGCGAGGAAACCGAGCTGCTCGTAGGTTTCGAGTGGACGACTGAGCGGGCCGCTCGATCGAGCGGCGGGGTCGCCGACACCACGCACGCCGCATGCGCCGGCCAGGGCGAGCACAACCAAAAAGAGGGGGCCACCCCGCGGGCGGCCCCCCTCCATCAGGCTATCCTTCCAGCGCCGCCATTCACCGCACGGCGGCGATCTCCTTCTCATGCGTATGGATCGCATCGACCATCTTTTGTGCCGACTCTTCCATGTCGATGACGAGTCGGTCGACCTGCGTCACGAAATAGTTGTGCATGATGTTGATCGGGATCGCGATCGCGAGGCCCGTCGCCGTCGTAATGAGCGCGACCTTGATGCCTTCGGCGACAATGATCGCGTCGACCTCGCCGGCCAGCTCGATCGCGTTGAACGCCGCGATCATGCCCATCACGGTGCCGAGGAAGCCGAGCAGCGGCGCCACGTTCGAGATCGTCGCGAGCCAGACCAGGTTGCTCTCGAGGCTCGCCATCTCGATCAGGCCGACGTTCTCGATCGCCTTCATCACGCGCTCCGTGCCTTCATCATGCCGTTCGAGTCCTGCGGCAAGAATCCGGCCGGCCGGTGTGTTCGAGTCCCGCGCGAGCGCGAGCGCCTCTGGAATCTTCCGTTCGGCAATGAGCCCGTCGATCTCGCGGAGGAACGACCGCGTGCGCGCGGACTTCGTCGTGAGGTCGAAGAGCTTCCAGACGATGATGACGAGGCCGGCCAATGCGCACGCCGCAAGCGGGTACATCATTTCTGCGCCGTCTCGCCACGTCTGAGCCAGCCACTCGGTGGGGGTCAGAGCAGGAGCCTCGAGTCCTTGAACCTGCAAGAGAGCCAGGGTGAGCGTGCTCAGACTACCCAAGGTGACCTCCTCGTCAATTCACGGTCGTGTGGGAAGCGCGCAAGTGCCTGTGTGCTCGCGAACTTGAGCCGTTAAGTTAGGCCGTCTCCGGCCAGGGTGTCAAGGGAGCCGCCCTGACTCGTTCCGAGTTCCGGGTTCCGAGTTCCGAGTTTTTCACCGCTCCTTCGCCCCCGAAACGCCCGGCTCCCATCGGCTCATCGGAGCGACCCGGCGGCCGGCTCCGCGAGCGCCCGCTCCTTGATGCACGCGGCGAAATGCAGCGGCCGTTTCTCCGCGAGCGGCGGCACGATAACAGCACAGTCCGCATCCTTCAAGGGGTGCGGGCAACGCGGATGGAACGGACACCCGCTCGGCGGTGCCGCCGGGCTCGGCA
>JBOHRM010000058.1:0-8871 GCA_050732715.1 Longimicrobiales bacterium | reverse complement strand
GTGCCGGATGGCGAAGGCCGCAGGAACGAGGCGTTCATAAACAACGGGGATCTCACGTTCACGGAGATGGCGGAACAGCTCGGGATTGCGGATACCGGCTACTCGATTCATGGGGTGTTCTTCGATTACGACAACGACGGCCTTCTGGACCTCTATGTGGTGAACAATCATGCTGCGCAGCCGATCGGCTCTTATAATTTGGCGAGGCTCGACAGGGCGGTGCCGGATGAGAAGAGCGGGGACCGACTGTACCGCAACACTGGAGACGGGTTCGTCGACGCGACGCGGGAGGCTGGAATCTATAGCAGCGCGTTCAGCTTCGGGTTTGGGGCCACGGTCGGCGACCTGAATCGGGACGGCTTCATGGACATCTACGTTTCGAACGACTTCTTCGAGCGAGACTACTTTTACCTGAACAATGGAGAAGGCACGTTCCGAGAAGAGCTGGAGCAGACGTTCAGCAGCATCAGCACGACATCCATGAGCGGCGATGCGGCGGATCTGAACAACGATGGGCTGCCCGAGCTCTATATCACGGACATGCTCCCGGCCAGTGAAGAGCGACTCAAGACGATCGCCGATTTCACTGGCTGGGAGCAATATCACAAAGAAGTGGCGCTGGGCTACCATCGCAAGTTCATGAGGAACACGCTCCAATACAATCACGGCAACAACCGTTTCAGCGAGATCGGCCGATTCGCGGGCGTCCACGCGACGGATTGGAGCTGGGGTGCATTGATGGCCGACTTCGACCTGAACGGACTGCGGGACATTTTCGTGGCCAACGGCTTCTACAAGGATGTGACGGACAAGGATCTGCTGCTGAATATGAGCCGGCGCCGGGAACCCGGAACGGATGTCCGCCTCGACTTTCAGACTCTGGTCGAGCTGATGCCCTCGACACCGACGCCGAATCACATCTTCGAGAATATCGGAAACCTGCAGTTCGCGCCGCGCGGGGACGAATGGGGCGTGGCCGAGCCGGGGTTCTCGAACGGCGCTGCGTACGGCGACCTCGATGGTGACGGGGACCTCGATCTGGTAGTGAACAATGTAAACATGGAGCCGTTCGTTTATCGGAACCGGGCCGCTGACATCTACCCGGAAAGGGCCTGGCTCCAGATCCAGCTCGAAGGTGAACCGCCCAATACAATGGGAGTGGGGACGCAGATCGAGCTGGTGAGCCGTGGAAGGTACTGGTATGCAGAGCAGATCTTACAGCGCGGCTTCCAGTCTTCGGTCGATGCCGTCCTTCACATCGGTCTGGGTGAGGGTGTGGAGCGCGTCGATACGGTCCAGATACGCTGGCCGGACGGGCGGGTGTCTCGGTTGGAGGGTGTCGCCGCCAGGCAGCAGCTGGTCGTGCGGCAAACCGAATCGTCGACCGCGGCGGCATCGAACCTGGCCCCGGCGCTGAGGGCGGCGACTGCGACACCACTTCTCGGACCGGTGGCGGAGGAGCCGCTGTCACGGTGGCGTCACGCCGAGCCCGAATTCGATGATTTCGACCGCTACCCGTTGTTGTTTCACATGCGGTCGAACGAAGGCCCGCCGATTTGTAGCGGAGACATGACGGGTGATGGGCGGCAGGACCTCTATGTCGGTGGTGGCCGCGGGCAGCAGGGAGTGTTGTTGCTGCAATCGGAGACCGGCCGTCTGCAACGCACCAGCCAGCCGGCGCTCGAAGCCGACAGCGCGGCGTCCGACAGCGATTGTCTCTTCTTTGACAGCGACGGCGATGGTCGGGACGAGCTCTACGTGGCGGCCGGCGGCAGCCAGTTCTCGGCTGGTGATGCCGCACTGTCCGATCGCCTGTACCGCCTGGATCCGCACGGTCGGCTCGTGCACGATGATCGAGCGCTTCCGCGTTCGGCCGTTGACCAGCCGACGGGTGTGGTGCGCGCGGCGGACGTGGACGGTGATGGGTCCCCCGACCTCTTCGTGGGCGTGCGGCTAATGCCGGCTACGCCCAACGCCCCGGTCGGCTATGGCGTACCCGTTGGCGGGAGGCTCCTCCGAAACGATGGCCGCGGCCGTTTCGAGGATGTCACGGCCGAGGTCGCGCCGGACCTGGCCGCGGAGGAACTGAAGTCGGCCGGGATCACGGCGGCCGCATGGGGTGATCTGACCGGCGACGGCCGTCCCGACCTCATGGTGGCAGGCGAGTGGATGCCTCTCGCGCTATTCGTCAACCGTGCCGGACACCTCGAGCGCGCCGATCCGGCGCAAGTGGGTCTCGAGTCGACGAGTGGATGGTGGCGAAGCCTCGAGCTCGCCGATCTGGACGGTGACGGAGCGCTGGATCTCGTGGCCGGAAATCACGGCCTGAACTCGACGTTCAGGGCCAGCCCCGACGAGCCGTTGCAGATGTGGGTCGGCGACTTCGACCGCAACCGCCGTCTCGACCATCTCCTCGCGCATCGACGAGGAGATGAGGACCGACCGGTGGCACTGCGGCACGACCTGGTGGCGCACATGCAATATTTGGCCGCGCGCATCCCGTCCTACGCCGCCTATGCCGAGATGGCCGTGCCAGACATCTTCGGCGAACACGAGTTGGCGTCGGCTAGCCGCTACCGCGCCGAGCTGCTGCAGAGCGTCATCGGTTGGAACAACGGCCAGGGCCGCTTCCAGATCGAGCCGCTGCCGGGCGCGGCGCAGTGGGCGCCGATCTATGCCATCCTCGTCCGCGACGTGAATCAGGACGGTGTGCCGGAGGTGCTACTCGGGGGCAACCTCGATCGAGCGCGTCCGCAGACGGGACCGTACGATGCAACCCGGGGCGTCATGCTCCGTCGTGCGTCGCATCGGGTTTTCGAGGCACTTTCGCTCGAGCAGAGCGGGTTGTCGAGCACCGGGGAGATCCGTTCGATACACGCACTGGATCTACCTGAACGTACCCTCTATCTGATCGGCCGCAGCAACGGCTCGCTGCATGTCTACGAACGCATCGGCGGCGAGCCGTAATCCGCGGCGACGCGTTCGATACGCTGATCGAGCGCCTGCGTGACCGCAATCGAAGGCGAGCGGATGAGCGGGCGAGATGTAGACCCGAGTCGACGGAAACTCGAAATCGTACGGCTTCCTCGTCACGACGGCATTGACCGTGAAGCCCGCCCGGCGCACGTACTCGGTCATTTCGTCCGGCTGATAGAGCGTGGCGTCGATTGAAACAGGAACGCTAGTTGACAATCGGTTGCGTTGACATTAGGTTGCTTTGAGGGGTACCGTAAGGAGGTGGGCATGACAGGGCGAACACCGTGGGAAGTCGCCGACGCGCTGGTGGCGGACGCTCCCGACGAGAACTGGCTGCGGGCGCTGACCGACGATCTCGATCGGCGAGTGAGAACGCGGCCGCTCGAGCGGCTGATGACGCTCTGGGCCCTCTCCGCGTCCGAGGCCGCGCAGGCATTCGGCGTGACGCGACAGGCCTTCTCGAAATGGCGTCAGAACGGCGTCCCCGCCGATCGCGCAACCGCACTTGCTGACCTGGCCGAGGCAACGGATACGCTCGACCGTCATCTGAAACGTGAACGTATACCCGCTGTCGTTCGCCGGCCTGCGCAGAGCTTGGGCGGCCTTTCCCTCTATGAGCTGGCGTGCCAGGGGCGTCACGCCGAGCTGCGGAAGGCTGTGGCCGCGATGTTCGATCTGCGCCGCGTTCAGCCTTGAAGCCGCGCACGGCTCGGCTGCCCGACCGACGCGTTTGGTTGCGGGTCGCGGATCCGGCCTGGAGAGACCCACTCGATCTCTCGTTCGCTCAGGCGCGCGGTGGCCGCTGGAATCCGCCGGCATCGCATGCGACGCTTTATCTGAGCGGCGATCCGGTGACGGCACGACTGCAGATCGAGCGGTTGCTGGAAAGCTCGCCCGTGCACGTGGAAGACCTCGATGACGCCGCCTACGTCATGGTCGCCGCGACGCTGCCGCGGACCCAGGCGTGCGCGGACGCGAGCACCTCAGCCGGCCTCCGCGCACTCGGACTGCCTGACACATATCCTCGCGGACCAGGCGGCCACCCAGTGAAGCAGAGTGTATGTCAGGCGATCGGTCGAAAGATATACGATGTGCGACTCCGCGGTGTGTGGTGCCGTTCGGCACGGGCGCTGGATGGCCGGGGTCGCGAGCTGGCGTGGTTCCCCGCCACGCCCCGCTCTCGGGCGCGGCCGGTGTGGACTGAACCTCTTCCCTTCGGCCAATGGAGGTACGCGGCGGACTGGGACTATATCGGATTGCCCAATCAGCCGGATCCCCGGGCCACGGTCAGCTGACCAAAGAAATTGCTTCATTGTGTCGTGAGGCGCCGAACGGTCTCCCCCGTTCGAGCAGAGCAAAGGAGAGAGACCTCGTAGATCCGCGCGAGAAGTGAGCCCACTGCGAGTTCGAGCGACTGGACGGAGAGGTCGGTTCGCGGGCGGGCGCATCGGCGTTCTCGATGTGCAAGGAACTTCTGGGACGGGACACTTAAATCGGGCTCAACACCATCTGGCTCAACGTTGTGTTGTCGTTCAGGTGCTTGTGGACCGAGATGTCGGCGGGTCGGCCGGGGTGTGGTAGCAGACCCGGTTGAACTGTTATCTTTGGTTCCGTGGGGTTCGGCAAGTTTCGTCCCGTTGTGGTGCTGCTGCGCCCCATATGTTCCCTCAGCGAGGATGCTGGTTGAGCAGGGGATGGCAACAAGCTGTTGTTGTACAACGATTGCTGACGTAGCTCAGTTGGTAGAGCAGCTGCCTTGTAAGCAGCAGGTCGTCGGTTCGAATCCGACCGTCAGCTTCCGCGCGGCACCGGCCTGGGCGCGGTGATCGCTTCGGCGGTGATCTGGTCGGTGATCAGCACGTCGATGAGGCCTGTCTCGAGGGCGGCGGCGATCGCGTCCGCCTTGTCGCACCCGCCGGCCACCGCCACCACCTGCTTCAACGCGCGCAGTTGTTCGGTGCTGATGCCGAGGATGCGTTCGTCGAGCGACGTCCTGACCAGTCGGCCATCCGCATCGAAGAACCGGAGCGCGATGTCACCGATCGCGCCGCCCGCCTCGAGCTCGTCGATGGTCCCAGGCGGCAAGGATCGGCCATCGGTGAGGACGGGATTCGACTGGAGCGAGCCGACCCCGACGTAGACGACGTCGAGATCATTGAGTTGCTCGAGCGCCATCTGGACGTGCGGGTCTTGGCGCAGCACGTCGCGTGCTGCGGCGGTCCCGACCACGGCGGGCGCGGGCAGCAGCGCGGCGGAAGCGCCGAGCAGTTGGGCGAGGCGTATGACGAGCGCGGCGGCGTGCGCGTCCGCCTCCGGCGGTCCGATCCCTCCGAGCGTCTGCACGACGCGAACATCCGGCGTCGACAGCGGCGACATCGCCTGTACCATGAGGCTTAGCGTGCGGCCCCAGGTCAGGCCGATCGCGGCGCCCGGGTGCACGGTGCGGCACAGGTGCGCGGCGGCCGCGGCGCCGAGCTCGCGTCGCAGCACTTCGGCAGGCTGACCTCGCTCCACATTGATGACCTGCGCCTCGACCAGGCCGAAGCGCCGTTCGAGATCGGTTTCCAGGTCGAGGTGCAGGCCCTGAGGCGGTGAGACGGTGATCTGAACGATGCCCAGCGCCTGTGCCTCCTGGAGCAACCGTGAGACCCTCGGCCGCGAGAGGTGCAGGCGATCGGCGATCTCCTGCTGCGTACACTCGCACACGTAGTAGAGTGTGCTGACCTTGCCCAGCAGGTAGAGATCAGGTACGGACCGCGTCCGGGCCATCGCGTCTTGTCACGGGTGAATCTCAGCGCTGCCCACGGGCTGGGGCACTCGTGCGTCGGCCCCACGCGCCCGCGCCATCCCCTCACCTCGGGGCGGCGCGTGACACCACGTCCTATGGGGTAAGCCGACGGCCGTCGGCTTTGGCCTCCGGGTTCCGTGCCGCTTGCGATTCGGGTCGCCCAGGCGAAGACTACACGCTGTCGAACGTTTAGGAAAGACTCGACGACGGTAGATTTGGCGATTTCGTATGGACAGGGACGCAATAGAGCAGAGCAACGCGAGTGCGATCGACGTGCATCGTCGAGATTTCGAGGTGCTGGCCGAGCAGCTCGCGCGACGCGGCGTCGACGTCGAGCGCATCGTCACGGACGTGCGGGGCTTCGAGGTGGCCGTGCCGTCCTGGGCGCTGGGCACGGGCGGCACGCGGTTCGGCCGGTTCCCCGGCGCCGGCGAGCCGCGCGATGTCTACGAGAAGTTCGATGACATCGCCGTGATCCACGGGCTGACCGGCGCGACGCCCCGCGTCTCGCTGCACATTCCGTGGGACGCGCCGGAGGATCTGGCCGCGCTGCGTGATCACGCCGCCGCGCTCGGTCTCGGCTTCGATGCCGTCAACTCGAACACGTTCCAGGACCAGCCCGGCCAGGCCCGTTCGTACAAGTTCGGCTCGTTCAGCCACACGGACGCCGGCGTCCGTGAACAGGCCGTCGCCCACCACCTCGCTGTCATCGAGATCGGCGAAGCGTTGGGTTCGAATGCGATCACGGTGTGGCTCGCCGACGGCGGCAACTATCCCGGCCAGATGCACCTGCGGCGGAGCTTCGACCGCGTGCTCGAGTGCCTTCAGCGAGTCTGCGCGCGTCTGCCCGCGGATTGGCGGCTTTTCACCGAGCACAAGCCGTACGAGCCGGCGTTCTATGCGACGGTCGTGCAGGACTGGGGCTCGTCGTACCTGCTCGCGCAGGCGCTCGGCCCTCGAGTGGCTTGCCTGGTCGACCTCGGCCACCATCTCCCGAACACCAACATCGAGCTGGTCGTTGCGCGGCTGATCGGCGCGGGCAAGCTCGGCGGCTTCCATTTCAACGATGCGAAATACGGGGATGATGATCTGACCGCCGGCTCGATCCGGCCGTACCAGCTGTTCCTGGTCTTCAACGAGCTCGTCGACGCCGCGGCCGACAGTCTCGCCGCGTCCGACCCGGCGTACATGATCGACCAGAGCCACAACGTCAAAGATCCGATCGAGGCGTTGCTCCAGACGGTCGATCAGCTTCAGCGCGCTTACGCGAAGGCGCTCCTCATCGACCGCACGGGCCTTGGCCACTACCAGGCGACGAACGATGTCCTGATGGCCGAGTCGACACTCCAGCGCGCGTTCGAGACGGACGTGTCCGCGATTATCGCGGAGGCGAGACTCCGCAACGGCGGCGCGCTCGAGCCGATCGCGGCGTTCCGCGAATCCGGCTACCGTACGCAGATGCGGGACGAACGCAGCGCGGTCGCCTATGCGCCGCCCCAGAGCCTGTGAACCTCGGCCGGCTGGAAGCGGACGGGCTCGCTTCGATGAGAGCGTTTCTCGCCAAGGCGCGGAGGGCGCAAAGGTCGCGAAGTTGCTTTGCGTGCTTTCCGTTGATCTTGGTTTCTTTGCGAGAAACGCTCTTCTCTTGCTCGGCTGGGTGGTTCATTGCTCAGATGTGTGGTTTTCAGCGGAGATCGTAGAATATGAAGCGCCATCTCGTTGCACCTTGCGTGCTCGGTTTAGTGATCACGCTGAGCGCGCCGCACGCGCCGCTCCAGGAGGAGAAACCGGACGAGAACCGGTTCACGCCGGTGGTGCTCGTGCCCGGCGGCGAGCTGAATGAGCCGCTGAACTTCGAGGTGCTGCCTGACGGCCGCGTGTTCATCCAGGAGCGCCGGGGCGCGATCAAGCTCTACGATCCGAGCACGCGGCTGGTGAAGCTCGTCGGCACGATCGAGGTGAACCACACGTACACGGACGCAGCCGGCGAGTCACGGGAGGCCGAAGAAGGTCTCGTCGGCATGACGCTCGATCCCGGCTTCGAGCAGAACGGCTGGATGTACGTGCTCTACGCTCACCCCTCCGTGGCGAAGCACGTCCTCTCCCGCTTCGTCGTCCAGGATGACACACTCGCGCGCGGATCCGAGACCGCGGTCCTCGAGTACACGGTGCAGCGCGAGACGTGCTGCCACACGGGTGGCGGCATGACCTGGGACGCGGACGGCAATCTCTACATCACCGTCGGCAACAACACCGGCAACGTTATCGCCTCGCAGACGGATCAGCGGCCCGGCCGCGAGAACTGGGATGACCAGCGCGGCTCCGCGAATACGAACGATCTGCGCGGCAAGATCCTGCGTATCCACCCGGAGCCCGACGGCAGCTACACGATACCGGAAGGCAACCTGTTCCCGCCCGGCACGCCGGGCGCGCGCCCAGAGATCTACGCCATGGGCCTGCGCAACGCGTGGCGCCCTTCGCTCGACAGCCGCACGGGCTATCTCTATTGGGGTGAAGTCGGGCCCGACGCCGCGGCGGACTCCGCGGACACCGTCGCGGGCGAGGACGAGTTCAACCAGGCGCGCGAGCCCGGCTTCTTCGGCTGGCCGTATTTCATCGGCCACAATCGCGGCTACCCGATCACCGACTTCGCCACCGGCCAGATTCTGCCGCCGAAGGATCCCGCGCACCCGATCAACGACTCGCGCAACAACACGGGGCTGACGGACCTCCCGCCCGCAGTGCCCCCGCTCGTCTCGTACCCGTACGCCGTCTCGGAGCGGCATCCCGCGTTGGGCAGCGGCGGGCGCTGCGCGGTGGGCGGGCCCGTCTACCGGCGCGAGGACTTCCGCGATCCGGCGCGCCCGTGGCCCGAGTACTTCGAGGGCAAGTGGCTCGTCACCGACTGCTCGCGCAACTGGATCGTCGCGATCACGCTCGATGCGAACAGTGACTTCGTGTCGCTCGAGCGAATCCTGAGCCACTACGAGTCGATCGAGCCGATCGACATGAAGTTCGGCCCCGATGGTGACCTCTACGTCCTCGAGTATGGCAGCGTCTGGTTCGACAAATCGCCCGACTCGAAGCTCGTGCGCGTCGAGTACAAC